>NZ_BAAGZI010000144.1:0-13144 GCF_054778695.1 Actinocorallia lasiicapitis | reverse complement strand
GCTGGTCGACGCGGGCACCGAGCTGCCGGGCGACGCCCTGGAGGTCGCGCCCGCCGCCGGGATCGAACCCGGTTCGTCCCCGCGCAGGCTCGCCGCGGGCAAGCTGGGCTGGGCCGCCGACCTGGTCTCCGCCCCGGACGGCGTGCGCGTGGTCGTCACCACCCGGGACGGCCGGATGCTGCTGGTCGAGATCGAGTCGGGCGAGACCGCCGAGCTGGCCTCGACCGGCAACGGCCGGATCGAGGACGTCGTGTTCTCGCCCGATTCGGAGTGGCTGGCCTGGTCGGAGCCCGAGGCGGCGCCGCTGCGCCGGATCCGGCTGATGCGGCTGTCCGACCGGACCGTCGTGGACGTCACCGACGGCCGGTTCGAGGACACCTCGCCCTGCTTCACCCTGGACGGCCGGTTCCTGGCGTTCCTGTCGTGGCGCGGTTTCGACCCCGTCTACGACCAGCATGTGTTCGATCTGTCGTTCCCGTTCGGCTGCCGCCCCTATCTGCTGCCGCTGGCGGCGACGACCCCGTCGCCGTTCGCGCCGTCGGTGGACGGGCGCCCTGCTTCGGGCGAGGATGAGAAGAAGGACGACGAGCAGGGCGACGGCTCCCATGTGGTCGTCGATCTGGAGGGGCTCGCGGCGAGGGTCACGCCGTTCCCGGTGGAGGCGTCCCGGTACGCGGCGATGAGCGCCGTCAAGGGCGGTGTGGTGTGGATGAAGATCCCGCTCTCCGGTGAGCTGGGCGAGAGCGGCCCGACCCCGGACTCGCAGTCGCTGCGGCCGTCGCTGGAGCGGTTCGACTTCGGCACCCGCAAGTGCGAGGAGATCGTCGATCCGCTCGACGGGTACGCGGTCAGCGGGGACGGCGAGCGGCTCGTCGTCCGGAACCGGGGCCGGTTGACGGTCGTGCCGTCCGACCGGTCGGCGGGGGACGACGACACCGTCAAGGTCGACCTGTCCCGGGCACGCGCGATCTTCGATCCGAAGGACCGCTGGGAGCTGGCATACGCCGAGGCGGGACGGGTGGTGCGGCACGACTTCTGGAACGAGGAGGTGCTGGCGGAGTTCGTCCACTGGGACGAGGTCCTGGACCGGTACCGTCCGCTGCTCGACCAGGTGGCGACCCCCGACGACTTCGCGGACCTGCTCTGGGAGGTGCAGGGCGAGCTCGGCACGTCGCACGCCTATGTCTCGCGCGCCCGGTACGGCCGGGCGGGGGACTGGCTGGGGATGCTGGGCGCCGATCTGCGGCGTGACGGCGACGTCTGGCGGATCACCCGGATCCTGCCGGGTGAGTCGTCCGACCCGCGTGCCCGGGGCCCGCTGGCGGGCCCGGGCATCGTGGTCCGGCGGGGGGACGTCCTGCTGGAGATCGACGGCCGTCCCGTCGACCCGGTGACGGGTCCTGGACCGCTGCTGGCGGGCATGGCCGACACGCCCGTCGAGCTGACGATCGGCCCGCGCGACGGGGGCGCGCCGCGCCGGATCGCGGTGGTCCCGCTGCTGGACGACGAGCGGCTGCGCTACCAGGACTGGGTGACGGGGCGTCGCCGGCATGTGCGCGGCTCGTCCGGCGGCCGGCTCGGCTATCTGCACATCCCGGACATGGTCGGGTTCGGCTGGGCGCAGCTCCACCGCGACCTGCGGGTCGAGGCGGGTCTCGACGGCCTGATCGTCGACCTGCGCGGCAACCGCGGCGGCCACACCAGCCAGCTCATCGTCGAGAAGCTCAGCCGCAAGATCATCGGCTGGGACGTGCCGCGCAACCGGAAGCCGACCTCCTACCCCGACAACGCGCCGCGCGGCCCGATCGTCGCGGTCGTGGACGAGCGGGCCGGTTCGGACGGCGACATCATCTCCGCCGCGTTCAAGACGCTCGGGCTCGGCACCGTCATCGGCACCCGCACCTGGGGCGGGGTGATCGGCATCGACGGCTGGCACCGGCTGGCCGACGGCTCCAGCATCACGGTCCCGCAGTACGCGACCTGGTTCGATCCCTACGGCTGGGATCTGGAGAACCACGGGGTCGATCCCGACCTCGAGATCGTGATGACCCCGGAGGACTGGGTCAACCACCGCGACCCGCAGCTCGACACGGCCATCGCCGCCGCGCTCGCGGCGCTGGAGTCGCATCCGCCCGCACAGCCGCCGGGCCCGGCGGCCAGGGCTGCGCGGATCCCGGAAACCCCTGTCGAGGAACCGTTCTAGCGATGCGCATCGGAAAGTTCGGACCGGTCCTCGCCCTCGTCGCGGCCGCCCTCGCGGGCTGTGGCGGCGTGGCGTCCGGCACCCGTGCGGAGCTCGTCTACTGGGCTTCCCAGCAGGGCGCCGGTCCCGGCGACGACAGGGAGATCCTCCAGCCCGAGCTCGACAAGTTCGAGAAGCAGACCGGGGTCAAGGTCCGGGTCGAGGTCGTCCCGTGGACCGAGCTGCTCGACCGGATCCGCGAAGCCTCCGTCTCCGGCCAGGGGCCCGACGTCGTCAACATCGACACCACCTGGTCGGCGTCGCTCCAGGCGACGGGGGCGTTCCTGCCGTTCGACGACGCCGCCCTGGCGAAGGTCGGCGGCAGGGGCCGTTTCCTCGGCCCGCCGCTCGCCGCGACCGGCGCGGCGGGCCGTCCACCGGTCGGCGTCCCGCTCTACGGTCAGGCCTACGGCCTCTATTACAACAAGCGGCTCTTCAAGGAGGCGGGCATCGCGGGCCCGCCGAAGACCTGGGACGAGCTGATCGCTGCGGGCAGGAAGCTGACCGACCCGGAGAAAGGCCGGTGGGGACTGTCCCTCCAGGCCGGCCGGCCCACCGCCAACAGCCGTCTGGCCGCGATCCTGGGCGCCCAGCAGGGCGCGGAGTTCTTCACTCCCGACGGCGGGCCGCGGCTCGCGTCCGGCCCGTCGGTCGAGGCGGTCCGGCAGTACGTCGACCTCATGCAGGAACACCGGATCGTGAACCCGTCCGACGCCGCCTCCACGGACCCCGCCCGGTCGATCAAGGACCTGGCGGACGGCAGAGCCGCCATGTTCATGCACCAGGCCTCCGGCCGCTCGTTCCAGAACCTCGGCATGGCGATGGGCGACCTCGGCGTCGCGCCGATCCCGCTGCCCGCGGCCCCGCCCGCGAACGGCCGGAAGGTCACCAGCTTCGTGGGCGGGATCAACCTGTCGGTGTTCGCCCGCACCGGGAACAGGGACGCCGCGCTCGACCTCGTGCGGTTCCTGGTGTCGACGCCCGAGCAGGCCCTGCTGAACAAGGCCTACGGTTCGCTGCCGACCGTCCGGGACGCCTACGCCGATCCGGCCTTCCGGACCGAGGAGGCCCAGGTGTTCCGGAACATCCTGAGCTCCACGGCGGAACCGCTGCCGCAGGTTCCGCAGGAGCCGCGGTCCGAGACCCTGCTCGGTACCGCGATCCAGCGGATGTTCGCCGACGTCTCGGCGGGCGGAAGCGTCGGCGCCGGGCAGATCCGGCAGGCGCTGACCCGGGTGGACGAGCGGCTCACGGCCGGTGGCTGACCTCCTCGGCCGGGGCGGAACCCGTCACGACCGCGACGATCCGGGTGCCGGGCGCAAACGCCCCGGCCCGGATCCTGGTGAACAGGCCGAGCAACATCTTCGCCACATAGACCCGCTCCAGCCGCAGGCCGTGACGGGCGGCGAACGTGTCGAGGAACGCGTCGAGTTCGGCGCTGCGCCGGGCGTAGCCGCCGCAGTGGAAGGCGTGGTCGAGCTCCCACGGCCCGTCGGGCGCCCCGTACAGCCGGGCGACCTCGCCGGACAGGTACTCCGCGCCCTTCAGGACGGGGAAGCCGAGGGCGCGCCGGCCGGGCGGCAGGCCCCTGGCGAGGCCGGCGAGGGTGCCGCCGGTGCCGACCGGGGAGCACAGGACGTCGAAGGGGATCGTGATCTCGGCGGGCAGTTCGGCGCAGCCGCGCACCGCGTGCTCGTTGCTGCCGCCTTCGGGGAGCAGGAAGAACGGCCCCCACTCCGCTCGGAGCCGGTCGACGGTCTCCGGTTCGGTCTTGCGGCGGTAGGCGGCCCGGTCCAGGTAGGCCAGGCGCATCCCCAGCTCGACGGCCCTGGCCAGCGACGGGTTGAGCGGCAGATGCTCCTCGCCGCGGACGATTCCGACGGTCTCGAACCCGAAACGGCGCCCGGCGGCGGCCGTCGCGCGCAGGTGGTGGGAGTAGGCGCCGCCGAACGTCAGCAGCCGGGTGTGGCCCTCGTCCCTGGCCGCCTCCAGGTTGTACTTGAGCTTGCGCCACTTGTTGCCGGACAGGTCCGGGTGGATGAGGTCGTCGCGTTTCAGCCAGAGCCGCACCCCGGCCGCCTCCAGGGCAGGATCGTGCAGTTCGGTCAGCGGCGACGGCAGACGGAGCGGGGGCACGGCTGCCATTATCGTGGACGGCACCACCAAGATCGGATGGAGACATGATGAGCAAGGCCGAGCCGCACGTCGCCGACAGCCACGACCTGATCCGGGTGCACGGGGCGCGGGTGAACAACCTCAAGGACGTCAGCGTCGAGCTGCCGAAGCGGCGGCTCACCGTGTTCACGGGGGTCTCCGGCTCGGGCAAGAGCTCGCTGGTGTTCGGGACCATCGCCGCGGAGTCGCAGCGGCTGATCAACGAGACCTACAGCGCGTTCGTGCAGGGGTTCATGCCGACGATGGCACGGCCCGAAGTGGACGTCCTGGAGGGCCTGACCACCGCGATCCTCGTCGACCAGCAGCGGATGGGCGGCGACGTCCGATCGACGGTCGGCACCGCCACCGACGCCAACGCGATGCTGCGGATCCTGTTCAGCCGGCTCGGCGTCCCGCACATCGGCGGGCCGCAGGCGTACTCCTTCAACGTCGCGTCCGTCCGGGGGGCCGGGGCGATCACGGTGGAGAAGGCCGGCGGCAAGACCACCGAGAAGCGGACCTTCTCCCGCACCGGCGGCATGTGCGTGCGCTGCGAGGGCCGCGGCACGGTCAGCGACTTCGATCTGACCCAGCTCTACGACGCGGAGAAGTCGATCAACGAGGGCGCGATCACGATCCCCGGCTACAGCGTCGACGGCTGGTACGGCCGGATCTTCGGCGGCTGCGGCTTCTTCGACCCCGACAAGCCGATCAAGAAGTTCACCAAGAAGGAGCTGCACGACCTCGTCCACAAGGAGCCGACCAAGATCAAGGTGGACGGCATCAACCTCACCTACGAGGGCCTGATCCCGAAGATCCAGAAGTCGATGCTCTCCAAGGACGTGGACGCGCTCCAGCCGCACATCCGCGCCTTCGTGGAGCGCGCCGTGGTGTTCACCGTCTGCCCCGACTGCGACGGTACCCGGCTGAGCCCCGAGGCCCGCTCCTCCAAGATCAACGGCATCAGCATCGCCGACGCCTGCGCCATGCAGATCAGCGATCTGGCCGACTGGGTGCGCGGCGTGTCCGATCCGTCCGTCGCGCCGCTGCTGGCGACCCTCCAGCACACCCTCGACTCCTTCGACGAGATCGGGCTCGGTTATCTGTCGCTCGACCGTCCGGCGGGCACCCTGTCGGGCGGTGAGGCGCAGCGCGTCAAGATGATCCGGCATCTGGGCTCCTCGCTCACCGACACCACCTACGTGTTCGACGAGCCCACCACCGGGCTGCACCCGCACGACATCCAGCGGATGAACGACCTGCTGCTGCGGCTGCGGGACAAGGGCAACACGGTGCTGGTCGTCGAGCACAAGCCCGAGACGATCGCGATCGCCGACCACATCGTCGATCTGGGTCCCGGGGCGGGCGCGGGCGGCGGCGCGGTGTGTTTCGAGGGCACCGTCGACGGGCTGCGCGCCAGCGACACGATCACCGGCCGCCACTTCGACGACCGCGCCGAGCTGAAGGACTCCGTCCGGGAGTTCACCGAGGTTCTGGAGATCAGGGGGGCGAACGAGCACAACCTCAAGGACGTGGACGTCGACGTCCCGCTGGGCGTGCTCACGGTCGTGACGGGCGTCGCGGGCTCCGGGAAGAGCTCGCTGATCCACGGGTCGATCTCGGGGCTCGACGGTGTGGTCGCGATCGACCAGGGGCCGATCCGCGGTTCGCGGCGCAGCAACCCCGCCACCTACACGGGGCTGCTGGAGCCGATCCGCAAGGCGTTCGCCAAGGCCAACGGGGTGAAGCCCGCCCTGTTCAGCGCCAACTCCGAGGGCGCCTGCCCGAACTGCAACGGCGCCGGGGTGATCTACACGGATCTCGGGATGATGGCGGGTGTCGCGACCGTCTGCGAGGAGTGTGAGGGCAAGCGGTACCAGGCGTCGGTGCTGGAGTACAAGCTGGGTGGCCGCGACATCAGCGAGGTCCTGGCGATGCCGGTGGCGGAGGCCGAGACGTTCTTCGGTGAGGGCGAGGCCAGGATTCCCGCCGCCCACGCCATCCTCAAGCGCCTGAACGAGGTGGGCCTGGGCTATCTGAGCCTGGGCCAGCCGCTCACGACCCTGTCGGGCGGTGAGCGCCAGCGCCTCAAGCTGGCCACCCACATGGGCGAGAAGGGCGGCATCTACGTCCTCGACGAGCCGACCGCTGGCCTCCACCTGGCCGACGTCGACCATCTCCTCGGCCTCCTCGACCGGCTGGTCGACTCCGGCAAGTCCGTGATCGTCATCGAGCACCACCAGGCCGTCATGGCCCACGCCGACTGGATCATCGACCTGGGCCCCGGCGCGGGCCACTCCGGCGGCCAGATCGTCTTCGAAGGCACCCCCGCCGCCCTCGTGGCCGCCCGCTCCACCCTCACCGCCGACCACCTCGCCACCTATGTGAACGCCTAGCCCCACCCCTCACGACGGCCCTTTCCCGCGGTGCGGGGGAGGGCCGTTGGTGTGTCCGTGCAGGTTAACGGCGTGTGTCCTGATTGTTATGGCTAGCAACAAATATGGGGCTTGGTTGGGTTGTGTGGCAGGTCACGGTCGCATAAGTTGCTGCAAACAACATTCACCCCACCCCCTCCGCCGCCCCTTGTCCGGGCGGTAGACCCCCTGAAAGGACCCACGCATCATGCGCAAGGGGATCCTCGGCCTCACCGTGGCCTCCACCGTTCTGCTCGGCTCGCTCGCGGCCTGTGGCGACGACACGAAGGACGGCGGCTCCACCGCTCCCAATTCCGCCGCTTCCAACGACAAGGTCGGCGTCATCCTGCCGGACAGCAAGTCGTCCGACCGCTGGGAGACCCAGGACCGTCCGGCGCTGGCCAAGGCCTTCGAAGCGGCGGGCGTCAAGTACGACATCCAGAACGCCCAGGGCGACAAGAACGCCTTCCAGACCATCGCCGACCAGATGCTGACCTCCGGCGTCAAGGTCCTGATGATCGTCAACCTGGACTCGGGCACCGGCAAGGCCGTCATCGACAAGGCCACCGCCGCGGGCGTCCCGGTCATCGACTACGACCGCCCGACCCTGGGCGGCGGCGCGAAGTTCTACGTCTCCTACGACAACGAGAAGGTCGGCAAGCTCCAGGGCGAGGGCCTGGTCAAGTGCCTGGCCGACGCCGGCGTCAAGAAGCCGATCGTGGCCGAGCTCAACGGCTCCCCGACCGACAACAACGCCACGCTGTTCAAGAAGGGCTACGACGGAGTCCTCAAGGAGAAGTACGACTCCGGCGAGTTCATCAAGGGCCCGGACCAGTCCGTCCCCGACTGGGACAACGCCAAGGGCGGCACGATCTTCGAGCAGATGCTCACCAGCAACCCGAAGATCGCGGGCGTGCTCGCCGCCAACGACGGCCTGGGCGGCGCGGCCCTGGCGATCCTGAAGAAGCAGAAGCTCAACGGCAAGGTCCCGGTCACCGGCCAGGACGCCACCGTCCCCGGCCTCCAGTCGATCCTGACCGGCGACCAGTGCATGACGGTCTTCAAGGACTCCGTCGGTGAGGCCAACGCCGCCGCCAAGCTCGCCATCGGCCTGCTGAAGGGCGAGGACGGCAAGGCCACGGCCACCGCCACCTTCACCGACCCGACCAACAACGCCACGATCCCGGCCGCCCTGCTCGACCCGGTCGCGATCACCAAGGAGAACGTCAAGGCCGTGATCGACGCGGGCGCCACGACCAAGGACAAGGTCTGCACGCCGGAGCTCGCCAAGGCCTGCGCCGACGCCGGCATCCAGTAGCCCAACCGGAAAACACCCCGGCCGCCTCCCCCTGCGGCGGCCGGGGTGCCCCCTTGAGGAGACCCCGAAAACCATGACCGCGTCCGAAGCACCGGCCACCCCGGTGATCGAACTGCGCGGGATCGACAAGAGTTTCGGTCCCGTCCAGGTCCTGCATGACGTCGCCTTCGCGGCCTACCCCGGCGAGGTGACCGCGCTCGTCGGCGACAACGGCGCCGGCAAGTCCACGCTCGTGAAGTGCATGGGCGGCATCCACCCGATCGACGGCGGGCAGGTGCTCTTCGAGGGCGCCCCGGTGCACGTGCACAGCCCCCGGGACGCGGCCGCGTTCGGCATCGAGATCGTCTACCAGGACCTCGCGCTCTGCGACAACCTGGACATCGTCCAGAACATGTTCCTCGGCCGGGAGAAGAAGGCCGGCATCGTGCTGGACGAGTTCTCCATGGAGGAACTGGCCGCCAAGACCCTCGCCGGTCTGTCGGTCCGCACCGTCAAATCGGTCCGCCAGCAGGTGTCGTCGCTCTCCGGCGGGCAGCGGCAGACCGTCGCCATCGCCAAGGCCGTGCTGTGGAACAGCAAGGTCGTCATCCTGGACGAGCCGACGGCCGCACTCGGCGTCGCCCAGACCCAGCAGGTGCTCGAACTGGTCCGCCGCCTCGCCGACAAGGGCCTCGCGGTCGTCCTGATCTCGCACAACATGAACGACGTCTTCGCGGTGTCCGACCGGATCGCCGCCCTCTACCTCGGGCGGATGGCCGCCCAGGTCAAGACCTCCGACGTCACGCACGCGCAGGTCGTCGAACTGATCACTTCGGGTCGCAGCGGGGAGCTCGGCCTGACCGGCGGCACCGCGGGCGCGCACGGAAACGGAGCCAAGGCATGAGCGCCGTCGCCTCCAAGGCACCTTCGGGCAAGTCGTCCGGCGGCGGTTCGCCGCTGGCCGGGATGGCGTCCGACTACATCGGCAAGATCCGGGGCGGGGACATGGGCGCGCTGCCCGCGACCCTCGCGCTCGTCGCCCTGTGCGTCGGGTTCTGGATCGCGCAGCCGGTTTTCATGTCCGAACGCAACTTCGCGAACCTGTTCACCCAGGGCGCGGCCGGCGCCGTCATCGCCATGGGCCTGATCTTCGTGCTGCTGCTCGGCGAGATCGACCTGTCGGCGGGGTTCGCCAGCGGCGTCAGCGCCGGGGTGCTGGCGGTCGTGATGACCAACCACGGCTGGCCCTGGTACGCGGCGATCGTCATGGCGATCCTGACGGGCGTCTGTATCGGCCTGCTGATCGGCCTGATCGTGGTCAGGCTCGGCATCCCGTCGTTCGTGGTGACGCTCGCGGCCTTCATGGCCCTCCAGGGCGTCGCACTGAAGATCATGGACAACGGCACGATCATCAGCGTCAAGGACAAGGTGATCCTGGGCGTCGCCAACAAGAACGTGCCGCCGGCGATCGGCTGGGCGATCTTCGGCGTGCTGGTCGCGGGGTTCGCGTACATCGAGCTCCGCAAGGCCCGCACCCGGATCAGCCGGGGGCTCGCCAACCGCGGCATGACCGTCGCCTATGTGCGGATCGCCGCGCTCGCCCTGATCGGCGGCGCCGCGGTGTTCGTCCTCAACGGCGAACGCAGCCAGAACCCGGTGTTCGCCTCGCTCAAGGGGATGCCCTACGTCGTCCCGCTGATCGGCGCGCTGCTGATCATCTGGACGTTCGTGCTGAACCGCACCACCTTCGGCCGGCACATCTACGCGGTCGGCGGCAACGCCGAGGCCGCACGCCGCGCCGGCATCGACGTCAACCGGATCAAGATCATGGCGTTCGTGATCTGTTCGGGGATGGCCGCGATCGGCGGGATCATCGCCGCGTCCCGCGCCAACTCCGTCGACCCCAACACCGGCGGCTCCGACGTCCTGCTGAAGGCCGTCGGCGCGGCGGTCATCGGCGGCACCAGCCTCTTCGGCGGCCGCGGCCGGATCATCGACGCCGTCCTGGGCGGCGCCGTGGTCGCGGTCATCGACAACGGTATGGGACTGATGGGGTACAGCGCCGGAACGAAGGCGATTGTGACAGGATCGGTCCTGCTGCTGGCCGCGGGGGTGGACGCGCTTTCGCGCAAGCGAGCCCTACCCGGACGTTAGGAACCCCGCCTCCATGAGAGCCGCACCCTCCCCTGAGGAGATCCGTCGGCACAACCTGGGCACCCTCCTGCGCCATGTCCATCTCGGCGGGCCGGCGTCGCGGGCCGCGCTGGCCGAGCGGATGGGTCTGAACCGCAGCACCATCATGGCGCTGACCTCGGATCTGACCGCCGCGGGACTCGTGACGGAGGAACTGCCCAAGGAGACCCGTAAGGCGGGACGGCCTTCGCTGGTCGTCCGGCCCGAGTCGGCCCGCGTCTACGTCCTGGCCCTGGACGTCGGCGCGGACCGGCTCGCGGTCGCCAGGGTCGGGCTCGGCGGCGTCATCCTCGACCGCAGGGACACGCCCCGGCCGCAGGGGTCGTTCGCGCCCGACGAGGTCATCTCCCAGCTCGCGGCGCTGGCCCGCGGGCTGGTCCGCAGGGCACGCCCCGACACGGTCTGCGTCGGGGTGGGCGTCGCCTTCTCCGGGATCATCCGGCAGGAGGACGGGGTCGTCCGCTACGGCCCGAACATCGGCTGGGTGGACGTCCCGTTCGGCGAGGAGCTGAGCCGCAGGCTCGGTCTCGGGCTGCGCGTCGCGGTCGGCAACGACGCCAACCTCGGCGCGCTCGCCGAACGGGAGCGCGGCGCGGGCGTCGGCCTCGACGACCTGATCTACCTGCACGGCGACGTCGGGATCGGTGGCGGCATCATCATGGGCGGCCGGCTGCTCGGCGGTGAGGGCGGGTACGGCGGCGAGGTCGGCCATATGGTCGTCAACCCCGGCGGCCGGCCGTGTGGGTGCGGGTCGCGCGGCTGCCTGGAGGCGGAGGGCGGCGAACTCGCGCTGATCGCGTCGGCGGGCCGCGATCTGTCGGGCCTGTCCGGCCGGGAGGCCGTCGAGATCATCGTGGACGCCGCCGACCGCGGTGACTCCACCGCGCGCGACGCCCTCCACCAGGTCGGCGACTGGCTCGGCTACGGAGTCGCCAACCTGGTCAACATCTTCAACCCGTCCATGGTCATCTTCGGCGGCGTCCTCCGCGAGATCTACCTGGGCTCCGCCGCCCAGGTCCGCAGCCGCCTGGCCCTGGACGGCCTGACGGCCGCCCGCGAGAACGTCAAACTCCGCACCGGCTCCCTGGGCGACGAAGCCACCCTCGTGGGCGCCGCCGAACTGGCCTTCGGCGACGTCCTGTCCGACCCCATCGAAACCCTGGCCCGAGCCAACGCCGTCTGACCCCGCCCTCGCTGTGGAGGATTGTTCACAATAAAGGGATTGCCTGCACAGGCCGTTGATCGGCACTCTTGTCCTGGAGGGCGGTCAGCCCGGTGAGAGGGGGAAGAGATGGCAAGCGTTCTCGTGTTGAACGCGTCGTATGAGCCTTTACAGCGTGTTTCTGTGCGGCACGCGATCCGGATGCTGGTCCGGGGCGTGGCCGTGGTCGAAGAGGCGCTGGAAGGGCGGTCGTACGGGGCGTTTCCCGAGCCGCGGGTGCTGCGGCTCGTGCGGTACGTGTCGATGAAGTGGCGGCACGCGCGCAAGCCCGGGTGGAGCAAGCCCGGCGTGTACAAGCGGGACAAGGGGCGGTGCGGCTACTGCGGCCGCCCTGGGAACTCGATCGACCACATCGTCCCGGTCTCGCGGGGCGGCGCGTCGAGCTGGGAGAACACCATCCTGGCCTGCACGAAGTGCAACCACAAGAAGGCCGACCATCTGCTCGCCGAGTGCGGCATGGCCCTCCTGTTCACCCCCCTGGCCCCGACCTGGGACCAGCTCATGAACTGAGAAAGGGCCCCCGAGGGGGCCCTTTCGCCCTTCCGGACGGCTACTCGAACAGGTCGGGCTGTTCGCGGATGACGGCGTCGGCGATCGGCTGGTAGTTGAACCAGGCGACAAGGTCGTTGCCGAGCTGCTGGGAGGTGAGGACGGCGTTCTCGTGCTCGATCTGGACGGGTGTGCCCGCCGCCTTGGCCAGTAGCTGGACCTGGGCGCTGCGCTCCATCGTGATGAACCACCAGGCGGCGGCGTCGACCGAGTCGCCGACGGTCAGCAGGCCGTGGTTGCGCAGCACGACCGCCTTGTAGGAGCCGAGGGCCGCGGCGATCCGCTTGCCCTCCTCCAGGTCGGTGACGACGCCGGTGTAGTCGTCGAACAGGCCGTGGTCCTGGTAGAACGCGCAGGCGTCCTGGGTGATCGGCTCCAGGAGCTGGCCGAGCGCCGACAGGGCGCGGCCGTGCGTGGAGTGGGAGTGCGCGGCGGCGACGACGTCGGGGCGGGCCTGGTGGATCTGGGAGTGGATCGCGAACGCGGCCTCGTTGACGGGGTAGCGGCCCTCGACGACCTTGCCCTCGTGGTTCACGAGGATCAGGTCGGAGACCCGGATGTGCTTGAACGACATCCCGAACGGGTTCACCCAGAAGCAGTCGGTCCGCTCGGGGTCGCGGACCGTGATGTGCCCGGCCACGCCCTCTTCGAAGCCGAACTTGCCGAAGGTCCGCAGCGCGACGGTCAGCCGCTCCTTGCGGTGCTTGCGCTCCTCCTCGACCGAGGTGAAGTTCGGCGGGAACCGGTACTCCAGGCCGCCGGCCATCTTGTTCAGGAACTCCTCTTCCTGCGACATCTGTTCCGCTCCTCGGTTGTCCGGGTGTGCCAAAGGCTGCTCTTACTCAAGCCTATGCGGGACGGGGCAGGCTAGGCCGGGACGGTCCAAACCGTTCGCCTACAGTTGTCCTGCGAGGACAAGGAGGTCCCGGTGAACCGGTTCGCTGAACTGCTGGGCGCGGGCACGTCGGATCCGGCGGTGGTCGAGGCGACGGTGCGCGCGGCGCGGGCGCGGTCGCCGCTGGTGGCGGCGCTGCCGGAGGACGAGGTCAGGCGGCACGTCCGGGCGATCATCG
>NZ_BAAGZI010000143.1:0-13211 GCF_054778695.1 Actinocorallia lasiicapitis | reverse complement strand
CCGCCTACCACGCGGGCGCCTGGTCGGAGGCGCTGTCGGAGCTGCGCGCCGCCCGCCGGCTGCCCGGCCGTGAAGCGCTCTACCTGCCGATCCTGGCCGACTGCGAGCGCGGCCTCGGCCGTCCCGAGCGGGCCCTCGACATCGCCCGCTCCCCGGAGGTGGCCGAGCTGCCGAAGGAGGAGCGGATCGAACTGAAGATCGTCGAGTCCGGTGCGCGCCGTGACCTCGGCCAGTTCGACGCGGCCGTCGTCGCCCTGCAGATGCCCGAGCTGAAGGACCGCCGTCTCCGCCCCTGGTCGGCGCGGCTGTTCTACGCCTACGCCGACGCTCTCGTCGAGGCGGGCCGCGAAAACGAGTCGAAGGACTGGTTCCTGCGCGCCGCCGCCGCCGACCGCGACGACGAGTTCGACGCCGCCGAGCGCTACGCGGCGCTGGACGGCCTGTCGATCGTCGACACCGAGGAAGCCGCCGACGACGACGACCCCGAGGAGCCGGCGCTGCCGTCCGCGACGGACCCGCTCGCGCTGACCTTCCAGGCCCCGCCCGCGCAGGAGGAGCCGCAGCCGGCCGCCGAGCCGCCCGCGGAACCGGCCAACCCGGTCTTCCAGGCGCCGCCTGAGGACACCCGCGAGATCGAAGAAGAGTGACCGAGAGCCCGGTGCCCCGCACCGGGCTCTTCGCTTTCCACGAGGTTCTTCCCGAGGCATTGACCGGCCGGATGATTCGCGCGATATTCACCGGGCTGGTGTGGTCTGGCGCGGGCCATCATGGTCGACTTCCGGCGGACATGAAGAACTCTCGTGAATGAGGTGGCCATGCGGACGGTCGGACGGCGCGGATTCCTGCGGGGCGCGGTGGTGGGCGGAGGGACCGCGGCATTCGTCGGCGGGCTGTGGCAGGGCGCTTTCGCCGGGCCCGCCCAGCCGGGCGCGGGGCCGTACGGAGCCCTCGGCGCGATCGACGCGCGGGGCGTCCAGCTTCCGGCGGGGTTCACCAGCCGGATCATCGCCCGGTCGATGCAGCCCGTCGCCGGGACCGGCCATCTGTGGCATCCGGCGCCCGACGGCGGCGCCTGCTTCCCCGACGGCGACGGCTGGATCTACTGCAGCAACTCCGAGGTCCCGCTGGTCGGCGGGGTCTCCGCGGTCAGGTTCGCGGCCGACGGCACCGTCACCGCCGCCTACCGGACCCTCAATCTCACCCAGCTCAACTGCGCGGGCGGCGCGACCCCCTGGAACACCTGGCTCTCCTGCGAGGAGCACGACCTCGGCCTCGTCTTCGAAACCGACCCCTACGGGGTGAAAGCGGCGAAGGTCCGCCGGCCGATGGGCCGGTTCAAGCACGAGGCCGCCGCCTGCGACCCCGACCACCGCGTCGTCTACCTGACCGAAGACCAGACGGACGGCTGCTTCTACCGGTTCACTCCGAAGACGTGGGGCGACCTGTCCGCGGGGACCCTCGAAGTCCTCGTCGGGACGGCGCCAGGCCCCGTCGGTTGGAAGAAGGTCCCCAACCCCGAGTTCTGGCTGACGCCCACCAGGAACCAGGTCGCGGGCGCGCTGCGGTTCAGCGGCGGCGAAGGCTGCTACTACGCCGACGGGATCTGCTACTTCACCACCAAGGGCGACGGCCGGGTCTGGGCCTACGACGCCGCCGCACGGACCCTCGGCATCGCCTACGACGACGACCTCGTCACCGGGACCCCGCCGCTGACCGGCGTCGACAACATCACCGGCACCCCGGGCGGCGACCTGTACATCGCGGAGGACGGCGGGAACATGGAGATCAATCTGATCACGCCGGAGGGCGTCGTCACACCGTTCCTGCGGGTCAACGGGCACGACAAGTCCGAGATCACCGGTCCGGCGTTCTCGCCCGACGGGAAGCGGCTGTACTTCTCGTCCCAGCGCGGCGCCAGCGGCAACATCCTGGGCACGGACGGCGTCACGTTCGAGGTCACCGGGCCGTTCCGGGGGTGATCCTCAGGTGCGGAGCGCATGCATGATCCCCGCGACGTTGCTGGCCGTGCTGTTCAGGATCTCCCATTTCTCCCGGACCTCCGGCGCGGCGTCGGCGGTCTTGTAGCGGTCGGCGGTGCGGTCCAGGACCATCGCGACGGCGTGGTCGACGTCCAATCCCTCGTCGGCGGCCTCCTTGACGATCTCGACCCAGAGGCGGAGCTCCTCCTCGGAGCGGTCGAGGGTCAGGGAGACGTCGGTGACGGGGCCGTAGTGGGCGAACAGCAGCCGGGTGGGCTGGAGCTCACGGAACCGGTCGAGGGACGCGACGGCCGTGTCCAGGTCGAAGTCCGGCGGCGGGGTGGCGGGGCGGACGTCGGCGGTCTCGGGGATGTAGAGACCGGCGGCGTCGCCGACGTACAGGTCGCCGGAGACCGAGTCGAGCAGGCCGACATGGTGGCGGGCATGGCCGGGGGAGTAGTACGACTCCAACCGCCGTCCGCCGCCCAGGTCGATCACCCCGACGTCGGCGACCGAGACGATCCGCTCCGCGGGGGTCGGCTTCAGCTCGCCGAACAGGGTGTCGAGGGCGTCGCCGAAGACCATCCGGGCGCTGCGCATCAGCCGTTCCGGGGACGCCAGATGGCGGGCGCCCTGCTCATGGACCACGATCTCGGCCTGCGGGTACATCGCGGCGATGTCGCCGACACCGCCCGCGTGATCGAGATGGATGTGGGTGACCACGACCGTGGCGAGGTCGGCGGCGTCGACGCCGAGGGAGGTGAGGGCGTCGCGGACGATCGGGGCGGAACCGGCGGTGCCCGGCTCGATCAGGCAGGGCCGGTCGCCGAGGATCAGATAACCGGCGGTGATGCCCTGGTAGCCGGCCATCTGGGTGTCGATCTCGTAGACGTCGTGTCCGAGCGGGGTGATGAGGTTCGCCATGCCGTCCTCCTCGTGCGGTCGGCCGTGGTTGTCCACAGGGCCAGAAACGATCTTCTCGGTTTTCTGTGAGCGTGGGGGTGCTCACAGTGGCACTCCAGAGGAGGTTTTCAGTGAACGACCCGTATTTCAACGAGGTGCTGCTCTGCGGAAAGCTCGCCGGCCCGCCCAGAACCACCCCCGCCGTCGTGGCCACGGCTCTGCTGGAGTGGCGTCTGACGGTTCCGGCGCCGAGCCCTGACGATCCGGCCGCCACCTCCACCTTTCCGTGCGCAACCCACAATCCCGACCTGCTGGAACCCGGCAGGAAATGGCCGCCTGGCTCGCTCCTGGAGATCCGCGGAACCCTGCGCCGCCAACCCCACGTCACCCCCAACGGCCTGCGCCTCGTCCGTATCTACGTCGACGCCGACGAAGCCGATCTCGTCCCCGAACCGCCCTTCTGACGGCCTCCGCCGATCTCCTCGGCGGGCGGTGGCCGTCGCCGCCGCCCCGCCGGGGAGAGGTGTTCAGGCGAGCAGCCGCATCAGCAGCCCCGTGCGGGGCTTCGGGCCGAAGGAGGTGGACTTGCGCGGCACCCGCTCGCCCCCGGCTGCCAGCTCCATGATCTCGGGCACCGTCAGCGGGTTGAGGATGACGGCCGTGCCACCGGTCCGCGCCGCCTTGGCGACGGCGTGCACCGGATCGTCGTGCACGACCAGCACGCTGTGCTCGTCGGGCGTGACGCGCCACGCGTCCCCGATCAGCAGATGGTCGAGGATCGCGGTGTTCAGCGCCCGCCATCGCGCCGACCGCTCCTTCGGCATCACCGCCTCCAACCGCTCCGCCGAGGGGTCGCTCAACAACCACAACCTGCCCCCGCCCGCCAGCAGAATCCCCTCCGGCACCCCCGCCAGCTCCTGAACCGCCGCTTCCAGCGCCTCGACCGAGATCCCCCCGACGGTCCCTCCCTCACGGAAGGCCGTTCCCTCTGGGGAGGCGTCGCCTTCTGGGGTGGAGCTTGCGGGGCCGGTGGCTGCGGAGGCCACGCTTCCCGGAGCGGTCGA
The DNA here is from genome assembly GCF_054778695.1 of Actinocorallia lasiicapitis. Classification (NCBI taxonomy): domain Bacteria; kingdom Bacillati; phylum Actinomycetota; class Actinomycetes; order Streptosporangiales; family Thermomonosporaceae; genus Actinocorallia; species Actinocorallia lasiicapitis. The sequence continues at coordinate 9,265 of NZ_BAAGZI010000143.1, read as the reverse complement.
ACCGGTCGTCGGTCGGCCACGGCCAGGGGGCGACGCGGGCGGCGTGGTCGGTAGCGAGGTGACTTTGAAGGAGGTGCGGGCCTGGGCGGCGGCCCGGTGGGGGTCCAGATGGGGGAGGACGCGGTGGATGGCGCCCAGGTGCGGGGGGTGGCGCAGGGTGTCGACGAGCAGGGCCAGGCCGTAGTCCCAGGGGCCCGGTGCGCCGCCGTGGGTGGCCTGGTAGGCGCGGTAGGCGGCGTAGCGGTGGTGGCCGTCGGCGATCAGGGCTTGGCGGGGGGCGAGATCGGCGGCGATCGTGCCGTCGTCGAAGAGGCGCCAGAGGCGGTGGCTGGTGCCGTCCGCTGCGGTGATCTCCAGGAGGGGAGGGGTGTGGTCGGCGGTGGCGTCCAGCAGATCGCTGGCAGGGCCGTCGCCCTGGTAGGTGAGGAAGATCGGTTCCAGATTGGCGCGGGTGGCGGACATGAGGGCCAGCCGGTCCCGGACGGGGCCCGGGTAGACGTCCTCGTGCGGCAGCACCACCCGCTCGGACTCGGCGCGCAACCCGACCGCGCCGAGCAGCCCGCGCTGCAACCGGCCGGGACCGCTCTCCTCGTAGACGTACAGCGCAGGGGGCCCGTCGACGGTGAGGACCCCGGACTCCAGCCAGGAGCGCAGCAGCCGTCCTGCGGCCGCGTAGTCGCCGCCGGGCAGGGTGACCTGGACGATGTTGTGGGCGCCGCCCGCCCGCAGCCGCGCCAGATCCTCCTCGTCGATCAGGTCGTAGGGCGGGCAGGTGACGGCCTCGAGATCGCCGACGACCGAGGACGAGAAGCGCACACCGGAAATAGGGGCCAACTCGAGACCCGGCCGGAGATCAGAGGCGTTCATTGGCGGGCATGTTAGGCAATGAGTCGTATGGGAGGTGCATGTCTTGATCCAAGGTTCGGGCGATTCCCCTGATTCCCCCCACGAACCGACCGGAGACGTCTACGACTGGTACCAACGCGGGCTTGGTCTGCTCGCCGCGGGTAGCGCGGCCGCCGCTGTGCAGCTCCTGACCAGGGCCGCCGATGCCGAACCTCATTCCCCCAGTATCCGTGAAGCCCTCGGCCGGGCGCACTTCGGTGCCCGCCATTTCGCCGAGGCCGCCGACTGCTTCCGCTCCATCGTCGCCACGGCGCCCGCCGACGACTACGCCCTCTTCGCGCTGGGCCTGTCCCTCTCCCGGCTCGGCTCCTACGAATCCGCCACCGAGTACCTGGCCCTCGCGGCCGCCATGCGCCCCGACAACAAGCACTACGCCACCGCCCTCCGCCACGCCAGAGCCACCCTGAACGCCCGCCGCTGACCGTCCCCCGGCCCCCGGCTCGCCCGGCCCCGGTTCGGGGGTGAAGGAGGGGGTGAGGTGGGGGTCACCCGGGGGTGGGGTGTCAGGATCGGGGGGTGGGTCGGTGAGCGGTGGAGGGTGCTGTGCTGGTTGACGGGTATGACGTGTTGTTGCTCGACCTCGACGGGGTCGTCTATGCGGGGAAGCGGCCGATCGCGCGGGCGGCGGAGGCCCTCGCGGAGGTGCGGGAACGGGGGGTGCGGCTGGCGTTCGTGACGAACAACGCCTCCCGGACGCCCAGCGCCGTGGCGGCGCTGCTCGGCCAGGTGGGGGTGCCCGCCGCCGTCGAGGACGTGGTGACCTCGGCGCAGGCCGCGGCCCGGCTGCTCGCCGAGGAGCTGGAACCGGGCGCGAAGGTCCTCGTCGTCGGCGGGATGGGGCTGCGGCAGGCGCTCTACGCGCGCGGGCTGCGGCCGGTCTCCACCGTGGCGGAAGGGCCGGTCGCCGTGGTGCAGGGATTCGATCCCCGGCTGGACTACGGGGCGCTGGCGCAGGGCGCGCAGGCGGTGCAGCTCGGCGCGCTGTTCGTGGCGTCCAACCGGGATCTGAGCATCCCGGACGGGTCGGGGCCGCCCAAGCCGGGCAACGGGGCGCTCTCGGAGGTGATCAGGGCGTCGACGGGGGTCGATCCGATCGTCACCGGGAAGCCGGAGCCGCCGCTGCACCGCGAGAGCATCCTGCGGACGGGAGCCCAGCGGCCCCTGGTCGTGGGGGACAGGCTCGACACCGACATCGAGGGCGCCTACAACGGGCGGGCCGACAGCCTGCTGGTCTTCACCGGGGTGACCGACCCGCTGACGGCGCTGACGGCGCCCATCGAGCAGCGGCCCACCTATCTGGCCGCGAACCTCGACGGCCTGCTCGTCGAGCACGCCGAGGCCGCGCTCGTCGGTGACGCCGCCACCTGCGCGGGCTGGACCGCGACCTGGGACTGGGGCGAGATCAAACTGTCCGGCGAAGGCGACCCGTGGGACGGGCTGCGCGCCCTCGCCGCCGCGGCCTGGCGCAATCCGCTGCCCGCGCCCCGGGAGGCCGTCGAGAAGTCGCTCGCCGTGCTCGCCCTGTGATCAAGGGTTGACGCTCGGGCCCGCTCCGCCGACGCTCAGAGCAGTTTGCGGAGGCGGAGCAGGTCCGTGAAACTGGCTTCGATCTTGAGTCTGCCGGTCGCCCAGGCTTTCGCGGGGCTGACCTCGTCGGCGGCCAGGGCGAGCAGGTCGGCGCTGGCCGCCGTCAGCCTGACCTGGCAGGCGCGCGGGTCGGCGCACGGGGTGAACGGCGCCAGACCCGAAGGGGAGATCGCGGTCTGGTAGGCCAGACCGAGATCGGGGACGCGGCAGCTCACCGTCCGGTCGACGGCGTGCCGCTTCCACTGGTCGGGATCGACCTGGCTCAGCCGGGCCGCGAGCTGGTCGAGGGCCTCGCGGACCTGTTCCTCGGTGGCCATGACTGTGTGTTTCCCCCACTCGTCGGCAACGTTGTCGGTTCAGGACGGTAGCGTTCTTGCTAGTGCCGTGCGACTCACGGCGCGTCGAACAGCAGACCCCGACCGACCGGTTCGGGCGACGGCAGACGGAGAGGACGGCTATGGATCGGGTGGCGAGCGGCGACGACCGGGTCGATGCCGTGCTGGAGACCTTGGCGGAGCTGCCGCGGACCCCTGTCGCCGGTCATGTCGCCCTGTTCGACCGTGTGCACCAGAGCCTCCAGGACGTCCTCGACGCCGAGCAGGACCAGTGATCACGAGCCGTCCCGTATCCGCGCACCTCATCCACCGGGAGCATCGCCCGTGAGCCGTAAACGTCTTGACGCCGAGCTGGTCCGCCGCAAGCTGGCCCGTTCGCGTGAGCACGCGGGCCAGTTGATCGCCGACGGCCGGGTCAAGGTGGGCGGTCTGGCCGCGACCAAGCCGGCGACCCAGGTGGAGCTGTCGGTCGCGATCGTGGTGGAGGAGGCCGAGGACGGCTTCGAGTACGTCTCACGGGGCGGGTACAAGCTGGCGGGCGCGCTGGAAGGCTTCCCCGACCTGGACGTGAAGGGCCGCCGCTGCCTCGACGCGGGCGCCTCGACCGGCGGTTTCACCGACGTCCTGCTGCGCGCGGGCGCCGCCCACGTGGTGGCCGTGGACGTCGGTTACGGCCAGATCGCCTGGTCGCTCCGGACGGACGAGCGCGTCACGGTCGTCGAGCGCCTCAACATCCGCGACATGACCCCGGAGAACGTCGGCGAGCCGCCCACCCTGATCGTGGGTGATCTTTCTTTCATCTCGCTCACCAAGGTGCTGGCCCCGATCCAGGCGTGCTCGGCCCCCGACGCCGACTACGTGATGATGGTGAAACCCCAGTTCGAGGTGGGCAAGGCGAAGGTCGGCGCGGGCGGTGTCGTCCGCGATCCCGAGCTCCGCAAGGAGGCGGTCCGCCTGGTCGCCGCCCACGCGGGCACGCTCGGGCTCGGGGTGCGGGGCGTCACGGCGAGCCCGCTGCCGGGGCCCGCGGGGAACGTCGAGTACTTTCTGTGGCTGCGGGCGGGCGAGCCCGCGCTGGAGGAGTCGATGCTCGACAAGGCGGTAGCGGAGGGCCCGCAGTGACCGGACGCAGTGTCCTGATCATGGCGCACACGGGCCGGGAGGGCGCGGTCCGCAGCGCCAAGCTGGTGATCAAGCGGCTGGAGGCGGCGGGGATCGGCGTCCGGGTGCTGGAGGACGAGGCCGCCGACATCGACTGCCGCGGCGTCGAGGCCTACCCGGCCAAGCCGAGCGCCGCCGAGGGCGCCGAGATGGTGATCGTGCTGGGCGGTGACGGCACCCTGCTGCGCGCCGCCGAGCTGACCCGCGGCATCGGCACCCCCCTGCTGGGCGTGAACCTCGGCCATGTCGGCTTCCTCGCGGAGGCCGAACGCGCAGACCTGGGCGTGATGACGGACCGCGTGGTCAGCGGCGACTACGAGGTCGAGGAGCGGATGGCGATCGATGTGACGGTCCGCCGCAACGGCGACGTCACCGACAGCACGTGGGCGTTGAACGAGGCGTCGGTGGAGAAGTCGAGCCGCGAGCGGATGGTCCAGGTCGTCGCCGAGATCGACGGCCGTCCGCTGTCCCACTGGGGCTGCGACGGTGTGGTGGTCGCCACTCCGACGGGTTCGACGGCCTACGCGTTCTCCGGCGGCGGCCCCGTCGTCTGGCCGGAGGTCGAGGCGATGCTGGTGGTGCCGATGGCGGCGCACGCGCTGTTCGCCCGGCCGCTGGTGGTCGCGCCGAGCAGCACGGTCGCGATCGAGATCACCCAGGAGTCGGAGGGCGCCGTCCTGTGGTGCGACGGCCGCCGCACCCTGGACGTCAGCCCGGGCGCGCGGGTCGAAGTGCGCCGCAGCGACATCCCCGTCCGGCTCGCCCGCCTCAATCTGACCCCCTTCACCGACCGGCTTGTGACGAAGTTCGGGTTGCCCGTCGCCGGTTGGCGGGGGCGCGTTCGCACATAAGAGCGATAACCTTCCCTCCAGAGATCTCCGTAACTTGATCGAGGTGAACCTTGAGACCCATGGTCGAAGAGGTACGGATCCAGGGCCTCGGCGTCATCGACGAGGCCGTCCTGGACTTGTCCCCGGGTTTCAACGTGGTGACGGGCGAGACGGGCGCCGGCAAGACGATGGTCGTGACCAGCCTGGGCCTGCTGTTCGGCGGCCGCGCCGACCCGCAGCGGGTGCGTCCCGGCGCGGACAAGGCGTCGGTCGAGGGCCGGATCGTGATCGACCCGGCCGGCAGGGCCATCACCCGGATCGAGGAGGCGGGCGGCGAGCTCGACGAGGGCGCGCTGATCCTCACCCGGACCGTTTCGGGTGAGGGCAGGTCCCGCGCGTTCCTGGGCGGCCGTTCGGTGCCGGTCAGCACCCTGCTGACCCTCGCCGACGATCTGGTGGCCGTGCACGGCCAGTCCGACCAGCAGCGGCTGCTCCAGCCGGGCCGCCAGCGCGCCGCCCTCGACCGCTACGCGGGCGACAAGCTGACCAAGCCGCTGCGCGCCTATGCGTCCGCCTACCAGCGGCACAAGGAGATCACGACGCTGCTGGCCGAGCTGACGACCAAGGCGCGCGAGCGTGCGGCCGAGGCCGACATGCTCCGGTTCGGCCTGGAGGAGATCGAACGGGTCGATCCCCGGCCCGGCGAGGACGTCGAGCTGGCCGCCGAGGACGAGCGCCTCGCCCACGCCGACGCGCTCCGCCACGCCTCCAACACCGCGCACGAGGCCCTGCTCGGCGACCCGTCGAACATGGACGCCCTCGCCGACGTCACCAGCCTGCTGGGGACGGCGCGCTCCGCCCTGGAGTCGGTCCGCGACCACGATCCGGCGCTGGCGGTGCTCGCCGACCGGCTGGCCGAGGCCGGGTATCTGATCTCCGACATCGGCGGTGAGCTGGCCTCCTACACCGAGTCGGTCGAGGCCGACCCGAAGCGGCTGGCGGCGGTCCAGGAGCGCAGGAGCGTCGTCAACCATCTGACCCGCAAGTACGGCCTGACCGTCGACGACGTCCTGGCCTGGGCGCGGGACGCCGCCGCCCGGCTGACGGAGCTGGACGGCGACGACGACACGATCGCCGAACTGGAGGCCGAACGTGAGGACCTCCTGGTCAGGCTGACCGAGCTGGCCGCCAAGGTCACCGAGGTCAGGGTCGCCGCGAGCGAGAAGTTCTCGGCGGCCGTCACCGAGGAGCTGACGGCGCTGGCGATGCCGCACGCGCTGATCGTCGCGGCGATCACCCCGACCGCCGACTTCACCCCGCACGGTGTGGACGAGGTCGAGCTGCGGCTGGCCGCCCATCCGGGCGCGCACGCTCTGCCGCTCAACCGGGGCGCCTCCGGGGGTGAACTGTCGCGGGTGATGCTCGCCATCGAGGTGGTCTTCGCGGGCGCCGACCCGGTGCCGACCTTCGTGTTCGACGAGGTCGACGCGGGTGTGGGCGGTAAGGCCGCGGTCGAGATCGGCCGCCGGCTGGCGAAGCTGGCCCGCACCGCGCAGGTGATCGTGGTCACCCATCTGCCGCAGGTGGCGGCCTTCGCCGATCAGCACCTGCTGGTGGAGAAGTCGAATGACGGTACCGTGATCCGCAGTGGTGTGACAGCCTTGGATTCGGACGGCAGAGTGCGTGAACTGTCGCGTATGCTCGCCGGACTCGAGGACAGCGAGCTGGGGCGTGCGCACGCCGAGGAGCTACTGGCGATCGCGGCTCAGGCCAAGCACGGACACGCCTGATCTCTTCCGCCTGCCCCGGTCAGGTGATCAGCTCTGGCAGGATGAGAAGGCAATGAGTGAATCGGGGACCGACGCGGATGAGAGCCCGCGGCCCAGGCTGCGGGCGTCGCGGCTGTTCGGGCTGGGACGCCGCCGCCCCGTCGACGACCGGCCCGGTGTCGTCGCCACGGCCCGGCTCGACAAACGCACCAAGACCCTGACCAAACGCCTGGCGACGGGCGACATCGCCGTCATCGACCATGTCGACCTGGACAGGGTGAGCGCCGAGGCGCTGGTCTCCTGCGGGGTCGGCGGCGTGGTGAACGTCGCGCCGAGCATTTCGGGCCGGTACCCCAACCTCGGCCCGCAGATCCTGGTCGAGGCCGGGATCCCGCTGCTCGACGACGTCGGTCCCGAGATCTTCGAGAAGCTGTCGGAGGGCACCACGGTCCGGCTGGACGGCGACGCCGTCTACGTCGACGACGACGTGGTCGCCAAGGGCATCCGGCACACCGCCGAGACGATCGACGAGGCGATCGTGGAGGCGAAGGCCGGGTTGTCGACCCAGCTCGAGTCGTTCGTCGCCAACACGATGGAGTACGTCAAACGCGAGCAGGACCTGCTGATCGACGGTGTCGGCGTCCCGGACGTCGCGACGGACTTCGAGGGCAGGCACACCCTGATCGTGGTGCGCGGCTATCACTACCGCGAGGACATCGCGGCGCTGCGCCCCTACATCCGCGAGTACAAGCCGATCCTCATCGGCGTGGACGGCGGCGCGGACGCCCTGCTCAAGGCCGGCTACAAGCCCCACATGATCGTCGGTGACATGGACTCGGTCTCCGACGAGGCGCTGACGTGCGGCGCGGAGATCGTCGTCCACGCCTACCGGGACGGCCGCGCGCCCGGCCTCCAGCGCGTCCACGAGCTGGGCCGGGAAGCGGTGGTGTTCCCCGCGGCCGCCACCAGTGAGGACTGCGCGATGCTGCTGGCCGACGACAAGGGCGCACAGCTCATCGTCGCGGTCGGCACCCATATGAACATGGTCGAGTTCTTCGACAAGGGCCGCGCCGGCATGTCCAGCACGTTCCTCACCCGGTTGCGGGTGGGCAGCAAGCTGGTCGACGCCAAGGGCGTGAGCCTGCTGTACCGCAGCCGGATCTCCTCCTCCGCGCTGCTCGTCCTCGTGGCCGCCGCCCTGGTCACCATGGTGACCGCCATCTCCGTCTCGCCGCTGCGCGAGGTGTTCCTCCCGGTGCTGGTGGAGCGCTGGCACTCCTTCCTCTTCTGGCTGACCGGATACTTCACGTGATCGATTTCCGTTACCACCTCGTCTCGATCGTCGCCGTCTTCCTCGCGCTCGCCGTGGGACTGCTGGTCGGCTCGACCAGCAAGGTCCGCGAGGTCGTCGACAAGGCCGCCCAGAACACGACCGCGGTGGTGCAGAAGCACAACGACGAACTGCGTGTGAAGACCCTGAACCAGCAGGACGAGCTGGAGGGCGAGAACGAGTACGGCGCGGCGACCACCCAGTACGTGCTGCCTCGGCGGCTCGCGGGCGAGTCGGTGGTGCTCGTGCTGGCTCCGGGCGCCGACGACGCGATGCGCACCGGCGTCAGCCGGGCCGTGACGGCCGCGAACGGCTCGGTGTCGGGCTGGGTCAGCCTGCAGGACAAGTACTTCGACCCCAGCCAGGTCGCGCTCGTCGACCAGATCGCGCTGTCCAGCAAGCCCGCCGCGCTGAACTTCGCGACGGACGCCTCGGCCCACGACAAGGCCGCCGCCGTCCTGGCGAACGTGCTCGTCACCAAGGACGCCGCCAAGAAGGGCCGGGAGGAGGTCGGCGCGGGCACCACGCTGAGCTCCTTCAAGGAAGCAGGTTTGCTGACTTTCAGCGGAACCCCCACCGCGCGTGCCACACTCGCCGTCGTGATCGCACCCAAGGACCCCGTCAGCGACGGCGGCACCGCCGAAGCGGACAACAAGGCGCTGATCTCGCTGACCGCCGCGCTCGACGGCAACGACAAGGGCACCGTGGCCGCGGGCAGCCTGAGCTCCGCCGGGACCAACGGCTTCCTGAACGCGCTGCGTTCCTCCTCCGTCGAGAAGACGGTCTCCTCCGTCGACGCCGCCGACCGGGTCACCGGCCAGAACGTCGTGGTGATCGCCCTGGACTCGGAGATGGACGGCAAGACCGGCCAGTGGGGCAACGCCGACAGCGCCGACGCTTACCTGCCCACTCCTCTTCCGGCGGTGCACTGATGAAGCGACTTCTGATCGGCGGGCTGCTCGGCGCGGCCGCGGCACGTGCCGCCTACACGGGCCTCACCCGGCGTCCGCCGGGGATGAACGGGCTCAAGGGCGACGAGGTGTGGGGCCGCGTCAACCATCGCGGCGAGCCCGTCACGCTGCTGGAGGGGCCCGCGTTCTTCGCCGGGGCCGCCGCGGCGACCCTGCTGACCCCCGGCCTGACCGGACGGCTGCGCACCGCCGCCCTGCTCGCGGGGACGGGCTCCGGGCTGCTCGGCGCCTACGACGACCTGGCCGGGTCGTCGTCGTCCCGTGGTTTCAAGGGGCATCTGAGCGCTCTGGCCAAGGGCGAGGTCACGACGGGCGCCGTCAAGATCCTCGGGATCGGCGCGACCGGTCTGGCCGCCGCGGCGCTCGCAGGCTCCGG
>NZ_BAAGZI010000142.1:0-13382 GCF_054778695.1 Actinocorallia lasiicapitis | reverse complement strand
CCGCCGCCCTCGCCGCCCGCCTCGCCGCCACCACCGACCCGCCCGCCCGGCAACGCCTGGTCCAGGCCCTGGCCGACATCCCCGGCCCCACCGCGACAGGCGCGCTCACCGCCCTCACCCGCGACCCCGACCGAACCGTCGCCGCGACCGCCACCTACGTCCTCACCCTCCGCGGCGGGGTCAGCGCTTCCAGAAGAGGTGGTGGGTGACTCCGCTGGGGCTGGGGATCTCCTCGTGGTGGTAGCGGTCCTCGAGGTCGGACGGGGCGGTCCACAGTCGTTCGCCCCGGCCCAGTTCGATGGGGGCGACCGCGATGTGCAGGGTGTCGACCAGGTCGGCGGCGAGGAACTCGCGGACGGTGGCGACACCGCCGCCGAGGCGGACGTCACGGCCGTCGGCGGCCTCCTTTGCCCTGGTCAGGGCCTCTTCGGGGGTGGCGTCGAGGAAGTGGAAGGTGGTGTCGGCGAGGGTGAACGACGGGCGTTCGAAATGGGTGAGGACGAAGACCGGGGTGTGGAACGGCGGGGTGTCGCCCCACCAGCCCTGCCAGTCGTGGTCCGTCCAGGGGCCGCGCTGCGGGCCGAACTTGTTGCGGCCCATGATCTCGGCGCCGATGTTGTGGGAGAAGTCGCGGGTGAAGTAGTCGTCGAGGCCGCGGGTGCCGCCGGGGTCGGTGCGGTTCGGCCAGCTCGCGGTGGCGCCCGCCCAGGAGACCAGATCCGCCGGATTGGCGTGCCCGAAGGGACGTTCCAGGCTCTGCCCCTCACCGGCCCCGAAACCGTCACGTGAAACGCAGAAGTTCTGAACCTTGAGCAGTTGCGGCATCTCGTCCTCCTGAACTGGCCGGACGCCCCGGTCGGGCGCCCTCTCGGAACATGGTCGGAGCTGTGCGGGGGATTTTGCGGTCGGCGGCGCAAGAATACGGAAGCGGCGCCGACTTCCCCGGGAAGAGCGCCGGACAGAAGAGGAGCCGAAATGAAATTTCTGCTGATCATGCATGGGAATCCGCAGGTCTGGGACGCCTTGACCGAGGAGGAACGGAACGAGGTGATGGCGGGGCACGGGGCGTTCATGGAGACCGTCCAGAAGTCCGGGGAGATAGTCGGGACGGTCGCGTTGGGCGACCCGTCGCAGAGCGCCGTGGTCCGGGTGCGGGGCGGGATCCCGGCCGTCACGGACGGGCCTTATCTGGAGGCCAAGGAGTTCCTCGGCGGCTACTACCTGGTCGAATGCGTGAGCCGGGAGCGGGCGCTGGAGCTGGCGGCACTCCTGCCGGAAGCCGGTGTCGAGGGGCTCGGCATCGAGGTGCGGCCCGTCGTCTTCGCCGACCCGGCGTGACATGCGGTACGTGCTGAGCGTCTACCAGGGCTGTGACGCCGGGGAGTTCCTGGCGGCGGCCGGGCGGGCCGGTGAACTGGTCGACGTCCAGGTGTTCGCCGATCCCGCGCTGAGTTCGGTCGTCCGGGACGGCGGCGTCGGTGACGGTCCGTATCTGCGGGACGCCGAGCAGGTCGCCTGCCAGTACGTCGTGGACTGCGACGGCCGGGAGCGTGCCGTGGCGCTGGCCGCGCTGATCTCGGGCGGCCGCGGGGTGGAGGTCCGGCCGTTGATGGCGTCGGCCGGGCTGGAGATGTGAGCGTGCCGGAACGGTTCGAGGGCCTGCTGCGTGAGCTCGCGCCGCAGGTCCTCGGCGTGCTTTTGCACCGGTACGGCGGGTTCGAGGAGTGTGAGGACGCCGTCCAGGAGGCGCTGCTGGCGGCGGCGGTGCAGTGGCCTGAGCAGGGCGTCCCGGACAGTCCCCGGTCGTGGCTGATCACGGTGGCGTCGCGCCGGCTGATCGACCAGCTCCGCAGCGAGCAGGCGCGGCGGCGGCGCGAGACCGTCGCGGCGCTCCAGGACGTGCCGAGCGAGCCCGCCCCCGACGACCTGCTCACCCTGCTGTTCCTGTGCTGCCATCCGGCGCTGACGCCCGCCTCGCAGGTGGCGCTCACGCTGCGCGCCGTCGCCGGGCTGACCACCGCCGAGGTCGCGCGGGCGTTCCTGCTGCCGGAGGCCACGATGGGCCCGCGGATCAGCCGCGCCAAACAGCGGATCAAAGCCGCGGGCGCGACGTTCACCCCGCCGACCGACACCGAACGGCTCGACGCCGTCCTGCACGTCCTCTATCTGATCTTCAACGAGGGCTACACCGCCGGTTCCGGCCCCGACCTGCACCGCGGCGACCTGACGTCCGAAGCGATCCGCCTGACCCGCACCGTCCACCGCTCCCTGCCCGGCGACGGCGAGGTCGCCGGCCTGCTCGCCCTCATGCTCCTGACGGACGCCCGCCGCCCCGCCCGCACCACCCCCGACGGTGCCCTCATCCCCCTCGCCGACCAGGACCGCTCCCTCTGGAACCGAGCCCTCATCGCCGAAGGCACCACCCTGATCACCGACGCGATGTCCACCGCCCCACTGGGCCCCTACCAGCTCCAGGCCGCGATCGCCGCCCTGCACGTCGAGGCCCCCCACGCCGACGCCACCGACTGGGAGCAGATCCGCATCCTCTACACCATCCTCACCCGTATCGCCCCCAACCCCATGGCCACCCTCAACCACGCCATAGCCATCGCCATGACCGAAGGCCCCACCGCCGCCCTAACCCTCCTCAATTCCCTCGACACCGACCCCCGCCTGTCCCACCACCACCGCCTCCACGCCGTCCGCGCCCACCTCCAGGAACTGGCCGGCGACCCCACCTCCGCCCACACCAACTACCTCCTAGCCGCCCGCCTCACCACCAGCCTCCCCGAACAGCACTACCTCCACCAAAAAGCCAACAACCTTAAGAAACCAAAAGAGAACGGCACAACTCAGGCCTGGCCGTGACCTGACCGACGACGCCTGACGCACACGGGCCGATCCACGCCGCGTGCGTAGTAGCGAGAATCTTTCGCATGTACTATCCTCGTGTACAGTCGTACTAAAGTTGCGTACATGCCAGCTAAGGAGATCCTCCGTGCGTTCAGGGGGCTGTGGCCGGTTGCCCGGCCAGCAAATGACGACGAACGAGGAGGGAACGGCATGAGTGTGGATGTCTTCTGGTTCGACATCGACGTTGCCGGTCCAGTGACCGACGACCACGTCGACGAGCTGGCCGCCTCACTGCACGACAAGGGCGGAATCGACGCTACGGTGCAGGCCGACGAGCGGGGAGGGACAGTGATGTTCTCCCGCGAGGCCGAAGACGTCGCCGAAGCGATCCTCACCGCGATCGAGGACCTACGAGCAGCGGGCTTCACCGTCACCGGGATCGGTGGCGGCGACCTGGTCTCCATCGAGGAGGTCGCGCTTCGCGCCAGGGTCAGCATGTCAGCAGCCAGGCATTGGGCCGGCGGGCTACGAGGACCGGGCGCGTTCCCTCCGCCCGTGCAAGCCAAGCTGTACTCATGGGCGACCGTCTCAGAATGGCTGATCCGGCACAAGCTCGGTTCCGTCGACCACACAGCAGGCCAGGTCGCCAGAGCCGCGGTCTACTTCAACGCCCTGCTGACCGTTGAACGGACAAGAGGGTCGATCCCCTCCCACCGCCGCAAAGCCGCCGAACTCGAGATACTCAGCGGACATCACTGAGCGTTCTCCGGTGCCGGGGCAGCCGCTGGTAGCTCGGACTACGACGCCGCGCCGAATCTGCTTGCTCCGTGCTGAGCAGGCTTCGGATGGGTGGTTTGGGGTGGCAGGGTGTTGAGGAAGGATCGCACCGTTGTGGCGAAGGCGGTGGGGGCGGACTCGTGGACGGTGTGGCCGGTGGGGAGTTCGACGAGACGGGTGTTCGGTCGGCGGGCTGCCATCGCCTTGGCGTGGGCGGAGGTGAGCGTGTCGCTTCGGGTGCCGTGGACGAGCAGGGCGGGACAGTCGGTGGCGAGCCAGTCCTTCCAGTGGTCGCCGTTGGCCTGGCCGACGGAGGTGACCATGTCCTGCGGGCGGAAGGCCAGCCCCCACCCGTCGGGGTATTCGCGGAGGGCGTCGGTCAGGTAGCGGGCCGCACCCCCGAGCTGTTCGACGAGGGCCGTGCGGGTCGGCGCCCGGTGCGGCCAGGCCAGGCAGAAGGACAGGTCATTGTCGTGCTCGGCGCCGATGTCCTCGATGATGAGCGCGCTGACCGTGCTCGGGTAGCGTGCGGCGAGCTGATAGGCGTTGACGCCGCCGAGCGAATGGCCGAGCACCACCACCCGGCTCAGGCCGAGGTGGGCGAGGAACGCGGCAGCGTCCTGGACGTACCCTTCCCGGGAGTAGTCCGGCCCCGGGTCGGAGAAGCCGTGTCCGCGCTGGTCGAGGGCCACGACCCGCCAGTCGGGAGCCAGGGCCCGCGCCAGCTCGGCGAAGGTGCGGCCCTCGTTGAAGTGGCCGTGCAACGCGAGCAGGGGCCGCCCCGGCCCCCCGAAGTCGAGATAGGACAGGCAGCGCCCGTCCACCATCATGGCCGCCCGAACCGGTTCGAAATCACGAGATACCGACATCACGAAGATCACCCTGCCACCGGACAACACCACACTCAACCGAGCCGTCCAGTGAACTGAACAGTGGGACGGGTTCGGTGCGGTGCCGCAAGCCGCGGACGGTCCATGACCCGAGCAAGATCAGAGAATGGACCCGCGTGACCCGAAACCGGCCGGAACGAAGGAACCTGGAGCCGTCCTGAGCCGGGCGCTCAGCGTTTGCGGCGACCGCCGGACTTGTCGGTGACGCCGGGATGACCTATGGAGGCTTTGGTGATGTGGAGGGTGCGCTCCCCGTCGTTGATGGCGTACCAGAGCCGCCCGCCTGCGGAGATCTCGTACTGCCATTGTTCAAGGTCGGCTACACCGATCTTGACAGAGGAGAGCCCGCCTTTGAGGCGGTGCTGGCGGCTGGGGTTGACCATCGACCTCGGATCGGCGGTGATATCGCACCAAGCGCGGTCGAGCCCGGTCCGCGCATGACGCAGGAGGTCGGGCCACCCTCGCGCCGCATCGGAGTTGTGGAGGACGACTCGCCATGGATCTGGACGTGGAGCCTCGTCTCCCCGGCGCAGCTTCATGCGCCGGGCCGTCCGATCTCGGTGAACTCGTCGACCTCGAAAGGCCCGGCCAGGTGCTTGGCGAGGGACGGATCTGTGTGGATCTCCGCGGTGTGCTTCCAGGCCACGAGATTGGCCGCGAAAGGTGTGAACCGTCCGGTATCGGCTCCGGCGAGCAGGTCGTCGAGGAGATCGGTCACGGCCTGAGGGCGTTCCTCGGCGGGAAGCCAGGCGAGCCAGGGCAGTTCCTCCGCGAAGGCTTCTTCCGCGAGCGCGCGGTTGGTCCGTGCGAGAAGACGCAACGATCGGGCGGCGAACCGGAGCGCGTCGAGCTCGGCCTGCCGAGCGGCACGGCGGGTCAGGGAGAGGTCCTCCTCGTCACCCCGACGCTCAAGTATGACGTCACCGTCCCCGAGCGCGGGCAGCACCGAGGTGGGTTTTCTGAGGAAGTCGCTGTAGTTCACGATCGTCGTAGCCATACCAACACTATATCTGAACTAATGCAGAACTCCGTGAGGGTGGCGGGTGGTTAGAAGGTGAGGGTGAACCAGAGGGTGAGGCGGCCGTCGGGGAGGGGGTGGTGGCCCCAGTCCTTGGCGGTGAGGTTGAGGAGTTCCAGGCCTCGGCCGTGTTCGTCGTCGGGGGTGGGGGCGGGGTTGCGGAGCGGTTCGGTGGGGCCGCCGCAGTCGGTGACGTGGACGCGTAGGAGGGAGGCGGTGAGGGTCGCGCTGATCTCGACGGGGGGATCGGGGGTGCCGGCGGACGCGTGGAGGACGCTGTTGGTGAAGGTCTCGCTGAGGAGCAGGGTCGCGGTGTCGGTGGCGGGGTGGGCCGGGTCGAGCCACGCGCTCAGGCAGTGACGGGCCAGACGGACCTGATCGGGGCGTCCCGGGAAGACCGCGGTGATGGTGCGTTTTTGTGTGCTTATGTCCTGAGTCAATTGATGCCACCTGCCTCGGTTTCAGTGGTTC
Organism: Actinocorallia lasiicapitis; assembly: GCF_054778695.1. Taxonomy (NCBI): domain Bacteria; kingdom Bacillati; phylum Actinomycetota; class Actinomycetes; order Streptosporangiales; family Thermomonosporaceae; genus Actinocorallia; species Actinocorallia lasiicapitis. The sequence continues at coordinate 7,373 of NZ_BAAGZI010000142.1, read as the reverse complement.
CAAAGACAGCATGGGGGGCTGCGTCTAGCTTTGTCTTAGTCCGGTGGCGATCCGGAACTGAAGGGAACCGAGGTGATCGAACGATGCCTGCCAATCCGTCGCCCAATCCGATGGACTCTATGTGGCATTTCATCGCCGTCTTGGTGCGGGCGTTCCGCCTCAAGGCGGGGATGACCGGTGAGCAGCTCGCGAAGGTGCTCAACAGCTCGAAGGCGTCAGTTTCACGGCTGGAGAACAACGACGCGCGGCTGGAGGAGAACGAAGCCCTGGCGCTTGACAAGCATTTCGACACCGCACCGCTATTTGTCTGTCTTGTCCGTTACGCCACACGTGGGCATGATGTGGACTGGTTCAAGCAGCACACCCAGCTTGAGCAACTCGCCGAGGTGATCAAAGCCTACGAAGCGCTCGTCATTCCCGGCCTTCTGCAGACCGAGGCCTACGCCCGCGCCCTGATCACTTCCTACTGCGTATCCGAGCAGGAGGCCGAGCGGCTTCTCAGGGAACGCATGGACCGTCAGAAGATCCACGAGCGCGACCAGCCGCCCGTTCTCCTCTACATCATCAGCCAGAACGCCATCGACTGGGTGATGGGCAGCCCCGAAATCCACCGGGCGCAGCTCCAGCGGCTCCTCGATCTGTCGGAGAGCGGCGCGGTGGGCATCCGTGTGCTGCCCCGCACCGCGGGAGCGCACGTCGGAACCGACGGGAGCTTCAAGCTCATGGCCGGAGCGTACGGTGACGTCGCATACACCGAATCCCCCGGAATGGGACGGCTGGTCTCGACTTCCTCTGAAGTGAGAGGCTATGGCGTACTGTACGAACGCATCTCGCTCAAGGCTTTGGACGAGGCAGCATCGCGTGCGCTGATCCGTCGCATCATGGAGGAACTGTGAACGTCGCCCCCCAATGGCGGAAGTCGAGCCACAGCGGTGCACAAGGTGGGGACTGTGTCGAGGTCGCGCGTCTCTCGCAAGGGCGCGTCGGGCTCCGGGACTCCAAGAACGCCGAGCGAGGGCACCGCGCCTTGACGCACCGAGGGTTCGCCGCCTTCGTCCGAAGCCTCAAAGAGACCCACGCCTAGATCCGACCATCCGACCCGGGTCACCAGGGGATGGGGCCGGCGTCTTCGAAGTAGGCGCCGGTGGGGCCGTCGTCGGGGAGGGTGGCCAGGCGGAGGGCGATGGCCGCGCCCTGTTCGGGGGTGCGGAGGCCGCGGAAGCCGTTCAGGTCGGTCGCCACGAAGCCCGGGCAGGCGGCGTTGATCAGGATGCCGGTGCCGTGGAGTTCCTTCGCGTACTGGATCGTGACGGCGTTGAGGAAGGTCTTGGACGGCGAGTAGGCCACCGACAGCGGGCCCACGGCGTCCGGTCCCGCGGACGAGGTCTGGCGGGTGAGGGAGCCGACACTGCTGGACATGTTCACGATCCGCGGCGACGCCGAGCGGCGCAGCAGCGGCAGCATCGTGTTGGTGACGCGGATGACGCCGATCACGTTGGTCTCCACCGCCGTCCGCACGGCGTCGAGCGAGGCCGTGGTCGGGTTCTGCGGCATACCGCCCGTCACGCCGGCGTTGTTGACGAGCGCGTCGAGACGGCCGTGACGCTCCTCGATCAGGGCGGCCGCCGCCGTCACGCTCGCGTCATCGGTGACGTCCAGGGGCACCCCGAACACGTCAGCGCCGCCCGCCCGGAGCTTGGCCACGGCGGCGTCCCTGCGGCCCGCATCCCGCGCGCCGACGCCCACGCTCCAGCCGAGCGCGCCGAGCCCGGCGGCGATCTCGTATCCGATTCCCTTGTTCGCGCCGGTCACCAGCACGATCTTCTGTTCGCTCATGTTCCGATCGTGGCCCGCCCCCGGCCGCCGTCTCCAACACCGATCGGGTCACCGTCGATACCCCACCGGTATCGGTCCAGCCGGGATACGGTGAAAGGCATGGAGACGCGTGAGTTGCGATACTTCGTCGCCGTTGCCGAGGAACTGCATTTCGGCCGGGCCGCCCAGCGCCTCGGGATCGCGCAGCCTCCGCTGTCCCGGGCGATCCAGCAGCTCGAACGACGCCTCGGGGTGACCCTGCTGGATCGCGGCGGCCGCACCGTCTCGCTCACCGAGGCCGGATCGGTCCTGCTCGTCGAGGGCCGGGCGGCCCTCGACGCGGTCGCCGCGGCGGGACGCCGCACCCGTCGCGCCGTGCAAGAGGGCCTCGTCCTCGTCATCAAGGCGGGAGCCGCCGGCGATCTCCCGGCCGAGCTCCTCACCGCCTACGCCGCCACCCCCGACGCGGTCACCGTCGACGTCCAACTCTGCGGCATCGGCGAACAGGGATCCCTGCTCCGCGACGGACGCGCCGACGTGGCGCTCCTCCACCTGCCGTTCGACTCGACGGCCGGATGCGACACCGAGGAGCTGCGCACCGAACGGCAGGTCGCCGTCGTCCCGTCCGCCCATCCCCTGGCCCGCCGCACCCACGTGACGATGGCCGACGTCACCGGCCTGCCCGATCTGCCGATGCCGCGCTGGCCCCGCCCCGACGGCACCTACCCGCGGGGCCCCGGCCCCGAAGCCCACGACACCGCGCAGCTCTACCAGCTGATCGCGCTGGGCCGGGCCACGGCCGTCCTGCCCGAATCCTGCCGGACCCATCTGCGCGGCGATCTGGCCACGGTCCCCGTCCTCGACGCCCCCCTGGTCACCACGGTGATCGCCTGGCCCTCGCACAGCCGGTCCCGAGCCGTCGCGGCCCTGGTCCGCACGGCCGCGGGCCTCTACGAGGCGATCCGGTAGCCGAACGGGGCGCTGAGCCAGAGGGTGAGGAGCATGTGGAGCTCCAGATGGTGGGCGGGATCGGTGAGCCGGTCGCCGAAGAGGGATTCGAGGTTGCGGATCCGGTAGCGGACCGTCTGCGGGTGCAGATGCAGCCGGGTCGCGACGGCCGTGGCGTTGAAGTTCTGCTCGAAGCAGGCGACGAGGGTTTCGGCGAGGTCGCGGCGGAGCGATTCACGGACCGTCATCAAGGGCGCGAGAGCCCGGGAGATGCCATAGGAGGCGAGCTCGGGGTCCTGGGTGAGGAACAGCAGGGGCAGATGGTCGGCGGCGAACACCGGCCGGTGGACCGGCGAAAGCCGCAGCGTCCTGCTCGCCCACTCGAACGATTTCGCGGCCCTGGTGGGCCGCACGGGGATGCCGACGGCGGCGCGGTGCCCTTCGAGCATCGCTTCGATCGCGGGGCGACGGCCGGGGCCGTCCGGGTCGGGGACGATCAGGCACGGGATGGGGCGGTGCCGGCCGACCAGGACGCCGGGCGGGAACACCCCTTTCTTCGGCAGATGGTCGAGCGCGACGACCGCGACGTGCTGCGGCACCTTCCAGCCCGCCTCGGCGGCGAGTTCGCCGATCTCCTCGATGGTGGGCGCCGGGGAGAGCAGCAGGTCGAGCAGGGCCCGGTGCGGAGCCGCCGGGGCGACGGGCCCGAGCGGCTCCGCGGTGAGCGTGTCGTGGAAGGCGGAGAGGGCCTCCACGATGCTGTTCATGGTCTGCCGGAACGCGTGCTCGTTCCGTGAGTCGAGCTGAGCGGTGGTCATCTCCGTCCTTCCCTTGAGCTCTTTGAAGAGGATCAGGCGCCGGGGATCTGCTGCGCCTTGGCGTTGCGCTGGACGTCCAGCCAGGCGGGGTCGACGCAGAGCGTGCAGTCCGCCCCGAAGAACACGCCGCGCGCCGACTCGTCGCCCATGAGCTGGAACCGGAACCAGGCGGTGGACAGGCCGCGGAACCCGCCGCCGTCGCCCGTCGCCTCGAAGTGGTTGGCGCCCGCGAGCTTGGCGTAGACGGCCGGGACGTGCGAGGCCGCCGTGTAGAAGTTTTTCACCCAGGACGGCTGGACGATGTTGTCGTTCTCCCCGGACAGGAACAGCGACGGCCCGCGCAGTGTGGACGAGGACGCCAGCGGGCCCGGCTGGATCGGGACGGTCGTGGTGACGCGCGAGTCGGCGGACGCGACGATGGCGCCAGCCCCGCCCTGCGAGTGGCCCGACGCGCCGATGTGCGCGAGGTCGACCTTGGCGAAGAACTTGGAGGAGGGGTTGCTGGTCTTGGTGATCAGCCGGTCGATGCCGGCGCGCATGTCGGCGCCGTTGTTGGACATGGTGGTGTTGGCGGCGGCGACGATGAAGCCCTGGCTCGCCCAGTGCTTGAGCAGCCCGGTGTAGGCCGACGGGGTGGCGAACGTCCCGTTCCCCCAGATGATCACGGGGTGGGTGATGGGGCTCTGCGCGATGTCGCGCGGGTAGTAGAAGGTCGTCTTGGACTCGGCCAGCACGGCGACCGGGTAGGGGCCGGGGTCGGCGAATCCGGCGGGCGCGGCCCGGGACGGCAGGGGAAGCAGCACGACCAGCAGTCCTGCGAGGACGGTGGCGAGTGCGAGGGGGCGACGCATGGTTCTCCTCGGGGGGGTGGAGCAGTGAGCGGGGTGGCTACTACTGCTGTTCGGACAATCTTCCAGCTCCGCTGTGTCATGTCTTTGCGCAGTTGAGGCAAGATTCGCTGCTGATAATTGGGCAATGTCCCGAATCGAGGAACGCATGGCGGCCCGGCTCAACGACCTGGTTCGCGCCACGGTCGACGAGTGCGCGCGCGAGGTGCCGTTCTACCGGCAGCTGCCGGAGGAGTTCCTGAAGGCCACCGTCACCGACAACTTCAAGGTGGCGCTGCAGCTGTGGGCCGACGCCTTCGCGGAAGACCGCGACCCGAACGCCGCCGAGATGACCGAAGTGATCGACCGGAGTGCCCAGCGTGCGGCGGAGGGCGTCCCGCTGGACGCGGTGCTGTCGGCCTATCTCCTCTCGGCTCAGGTCTGCTGGGACATGCTCTGCGCTGACGCCGATCCCGACGAGATGCGCCGGTACACCCGGCACACATACCGCTACTACGCGAAGATCATCCCGGCGACCGCGCTGGCGCACCTCCTGGAACAGCGGCAGATCGACGGTCAGCGCCAGGAGACACGCCGCGATCTCATCCAGGCGCTGCTCACCGGCGAGCCCGCCGCCGCGCTCGCGGAGCAGTTCGGCATCGCGCTGTCCCCCTCCTATCTGGTGGTGCTGCTCCGGATGGAGCCAGGACCCCCCGACGCGATCAGGACCGCGCGCCGCGTCCAGGCGGCCCTCGACGCCGCCCTGCAGGCCGACGTTCTGGCCTCCTGCACGATCGACGAGGCCATCGTGCTGCTCCCCGACACCCCGGCCGCGACCGAGGCGCTCCCCCGGCTGATCTCGGTCCTCGCGGAGACCGCCGAGCGGGAGGTGACGGCGTCCGTCGCCGAGGCCCCCCGCCTGGCCGCCATTCCCGACGCGCTCGAGGAGGCGAACCAGGTCGCCGATCTGGTCGCCCGGCTGCGGCTGCCGCACGCCCTCTACCGGCTGGAGGACGTCCTGATCGAGTACCAGCTCGCCCGTCCGGGACGTGCCAGGACGGCGCTCGCCGCGACCCTCGACCCGATCGACGGCCAGCCCGTCCTGCTGGAGACCGCGCAGTCGTTCGTCCGGCACGGCCACAACCGCGCCCAGACCGCGGCGGACCTCAACATCCACCGCAACACCCTCGACTACCGGCTCACCAAGCTCGGCAAACTGACCGGGCTGGATCTCGCTTCGCCGCGCGGCCTTCGCCATCTCGACGCCGCCGTCTCCGTCCGTTCCCTGGCCTGACCCGCGCTCACGCCTGGACGGCCTGGGCGCGGCGCAGCACATGCTCGACCAGGCTGACCAGGAGCTGTTTGGTGGAGCGCCGGTGCCGGGCGTCGCACAGCACGATCGGCACGCCCGCGGCCAGGTCGAGCGCCGACCTGACCGCTTCGACGCTGTACGGCTGGACCCGGTCGAAGCAGTTGACGCCCACCAGGAACGGGATGCCGCGCCGTTCGAAGAAGTCGATCGCGGCGAAGCTGCTGTCGAGGCGTCGGGTGTCGGCGAGGACGACGGCGCCCATCGCGCCCGCCGCGAGCTCGTCCCAGAGGAACCAGAACCGGTCCTGTCCGGGCGTGCCGAACAGGTAGACGACGAGCCCGCTGCTGATCGTGATCCGGCCGAAGTCGAGGGCGACGGTCGTGCTGGTCTTCCCTTCGACTCCGGTGAGGTCGTCGACCCCTTCGCTGGTCTCGGTGATGAGTTCTTCGGTGCGCAGCGGCGGGATCTCGCTGACCGAGCCGACCAGCGTGGTCTTCCCGGCGCCGAACCCGCCCGAGATGATGATCTTGACGGTGGCGGCGTCGAGGGCCGCCCCGACGGCTGGAGGGGAAGAGGTGTCAGAGCGCGCGGAGACCATCGAGCACTTCCTGGATCGTGGCTACATCGTGGCCGGACGACGGCCGCCAGCCGGTCCGGTAGAGCATGAACTGCTGCTGGATCAGATCGGCGAGCAGCACCTTCACCACCCGCAGCGGCAGCCTGATCCCGGCGGCCGCCTCGGCGACGGAGAGCGGCTGCTCGCAGACCCACAGCAGCCGCGCCGACTGGCTGTCCACATGGCCGGCGTGCACCCTCGGCTGGACGGCCACGACCCGCGTGACCAGGTCCAGTTCGATCCCTTCGGCGCGGGTCCTGCCGCCGGTCAGGGCATACGGGCGGGCGACGGGACCCGCCTCGTCATCGAACCACCAGCGTTGATCCGGCACGGCGGGGCCCTCATCCGGTCCGGGCCGGAGCGGGGTCGGTGGCGTGCCGTGGCCCGCTCGCCAGATGCGGGCCCGCCTGCCGGACGATCCGGTTCATCTCGTACGCGACCAGCCCGAGGTCGGCGTCCTCCGCGACGATCAGCGCCAGCGAAGCCCGTGGCCCCGCCTCGGTGACCAGCAGATAGGCGTGTTCGAGCTCGACCACGGTCTGCCGGACGGCCCCGAGCCCGAAATGGCGTCCCGTCCCCGCCGACAGGCTGCGGTAGGCGGAACCGACCGCCGACAGGTGCTCGGCGTCGGCCCGCGGGATCGCGCCCGAGCTCGCGATGAGCAGGCCGTCGCCCGACAGCAGCACCGCGTGCCGCACCCCGGTGACGCGCTCCGCCAGGTCGGCCATCAGCCAGTCGAGACGCCCGGTGTTCGATCTGTCGTCCATGACTCCGTCACTTTCCTTGCGGGCCGGTGGTGAGACCGGCGGCCTCGGAGCGCGCCCGTGCGGTGCCGCGCTGGAACGCGGTCAGCGCGCTGCTGGACCGCTCGGTGAGCTCGGGGGGAACGCCGAACCGGTCGTCGGCCACGGCCGGGGGTTCGCGGACCAGTTGCGGAGCGAGACTGCTCTGCGACGTGCGTTTGGGCAGGGGCTGCGGCTCGGTTCCGGCCGGCGCGGACGCCCAGCGCAGCGGTCCGCCCCGATCGGGCACGGGCT
>NZ_BAAGZI010000141.1:0-13498 GCF_054778695.1 Actinocorallia lasiicapitis | reverse complement strand
CCGACCACGCCCAAGCCCGGCCCACCGCGCACACCCCCGGCGAGCAACCACGCCCAAATCCGGCCTACCGCGGTTGCGGCGCACGCCCACCGGTGAACGACCACGCCCGAATCCGGCCTGCTGGTGGTCGCGGCGCGCACCCACCAACGGGCCGACCACGCCCAAATCCGGTCTGCTGGTGGTCGCCGCCCACACCCACCGGCGAACAACCACGCCCGAATCCGGCCTGCCGATGGGTGCGGCGCGCGCCCACTGGCAGGCTGATCACGGCGCCGGTCCGGGCCGCCGAGGCTGGACCGTGGTCTGACTCGGTTGTCGGATGTTTGTGGCCGAGGCCGGTCAAGGCTGAGACGGGATGTCAGGCGGGTATTCCGGGTTCTCCGGGAGGGTAAATCGGGCCGGTGGTGAAATGTGGGCGGCGGGCGGGGGATACTTACACCATGCGATTGTCTGCACGGGTTGATTACGCACTGCGCGCATCGGCGGAGCTGGCCGCGGCCGCGAGTTCGGGTTCCGCCGGGCACCCGGTGACCGCTGTGCAGTTGGCTGAGGCGCAGCAGATCCCGCCGAAGTTCCTTGAGAACATTCTGGGGCAGCTCCGGCGGTCGGGGATCATCCGGAGCCAGCGCGGGCCTGACGGCGGCTACTGGCTGGCCAAGCCCGCCGACCAGATCGCGCTCGCGGACATCATCAGGGCCATCGACGGGCCGCTGCTGGGCGTGCGCGGGGAGCGTCCCGAGCATGTCGGGTACGAGGGTGCGGCCCGGTCGCTGCAGGAGGTGTGGATCGCGTTGCGCGCCAGCGAGCGGGCGATCCTCGAAGAGGTGACCCTCGCGCACATCGCCGAGGGCAGCCTGCCCGACTCCGTCCAGAAGCTGACGGCCGACCCGAAAGCCTGGGACAGCCCCGCCTACTCCTAGTCCCCCAAAAGGGACGAACACCCCATAAGTGTTGGTAGATTCGCGCGTCCGACGCCCGTCTCGCTCATCCAACACTCCTCTGGGGATCTTCCGTGACCGCCCGCACCCTGCCCAAGCTCGCCCTGGGCACGCTCCTCGCCGCCGGAATCGGCATCCCCGCCGTCCTCTACGGCACCGGCTCCTCCCGACCCGAGCCGAAACCCTCCCCCAGCACCACGGAGACCGAGAACCCGGTCATCACCGAGCAGCTCAAATGGTGGGAACAGCACGGCAACCCGCTGAACGACGGGTCGGCCGATGCCGTGGCGACCGAGGAGCTGGAGCCCGAGGAGCCGATCACCGATCTCACCCTGGCGGCCTTCGCGCCGCCGGACGAGGGCCAGGTCAGGATCGCCGCCATCGAGCCCACCCCCGACGACCTGTCGACGATCACGGCGCCCGCCCGGGTCGGCGGTCTGGAAGTCCAGCTCGACTGCCTCGGCAAAGGCAAGATCACCTGGCGGCTCGAGGCCCTGCACACCGGAACCTGGAAATGCAAGGACGGTGAGACCAATCCGGTCACGACCAGCCTGCACCCCGGCGCCCTCACGAACGGCCCCCTCACGCTGCGCGTCCACCCCGACCCAGGCGTCAGCTGGACGATGAGCATCCTCAACTGCCCCCGCAAAGCCCCCTGCGCCTGGCCCTGACCACCCCGCTTTGAACGCGTTCAACATCCTGCGCTAACGTCACCCCCGAACGCAGTTGAACGCGTTCAGAAACGTGGTGAAGCGATGTTCCCCCTGATCAACACCCTGATCGCGCTCGGAATGCTGGCCGTCGTCCCCCTCGGCCTGACCCTGCTCGACGACACAGCCCACCTCCGCCCCTACTGGCTGGCCGGCGCCCTCCCCGGCGCCCTCTCCCTCTGGCTCCCCCAGGGCCCGTCCGCCCTCCTCCTCGCCCTCCCCTACGCGGCCGCCACCCTCCTCCTCGCCACCCACGCCCTGAAACGCCCCGCCGCCGCCCTCCTCACCCGCCTCCGCACAGCCGCCACCCTCCTCCTCGCCACCCACGCCCTGAAACGCCCCGCCCTCCTCGCCCGCCCCCGCACAACCGCCGCCCTCCCCGTCTCCCATGCGCTCAGCGGTCTGGGACGCCCAGCCGAGCCCGGTAGCCCGCGGGAGCGGCCTGAGCTCGGCGCGCGCCGTGTCGCGGTTGAGGTGGCGGTCGGGACGGCGCTGGCGATGCCGATGGTCGCGGGCGTGGCGTTGGTGGCTGAACGCGGGGGCTGGGAGCTTTTCGGGTACGACGCGACGATGCTGCGGCTGACGGTCGCCCACTTCCATTTCGCCGGGTTCGCCGCCGCCCTGGTCGCCGCGCTCGTGGCCCTCCATGCCGACAGGCCGCTGGCCCGGTTGACGGCGTGGAGTGTCCCTGCGGGGACGCTGGGGGTCCTGGCCGGGTATTTCGTCGGTCAGTGGGCCGAGTTCGCCGGGGCGGTGGTCCTGGCCTTGGGGATGTGGGCCGCCGGAGTGATCAGTTGGGGTACGGGGAACCGCTGGTTGCGCGTGTCGGGCGTGGTCCTGGCCGGTTCGATGGTCCTGGCGCTCTGGTACGCGCTGGGCGAGGCGAGCGGCCTGGCCCATCCCGGGATCGGCTGGATGGCGGCGACCCACGGCGTCGCCAACGCGCTGGGGTTCGGTCTCTGCGGCATGATCGGCTGGCGGACGATGAAGGAGAGTGCACGATGAGCGACGCCCACGAGTTCAGCTATCCGGAGGTCGGCGCGACCCGCGAGGGCCGCACCCCCGACGGCTATAGCCGCCTCCACGTCCGCCGCGCCATCGGCCACGGCCCCGAGACCTACCGCAGGGCGGCCGAAGCGCTGATGACCTACCGGATGCACCGCGCCATCCCCGTGGGGATCACCGCGGAGCGTCCCAGAGCCGCCGAGGGCGGCGCGATCACCGTCACCCTCGCCGGGTTCGTCAAGGCGCCCTGCCGCTTCGTCTGGACGGTGGAGGACGACCGCCGCACCGGCTGGGCCTACGGAACCCTCGAAGGCCACCCGGAATCCGGCGAGGAGGCGTTCGTGGTGGCCCTGGACGACGACGGGACGGTCACCCTGACCGTCACGGCCTTCAGCCGCCCCGCCCACCCCCTGGCCAGGCTGGCGGCCCCCGTGGTCCCGCTCATGCAGCGCCTGTACGCGATCCGCTGCGCGCGGGTCCTGGCCCGGCTCTCCCGCTGATCGCGGACAGGCCCGGGAAAAGCAGAAGCCGCGCCCCGCGGCGGTGCGGGGCGCGGCCGTCGCCGAAGGTGTCTGCGTTCACCTTCGGATCGGGGCTTTCCAGGATGGTCTCGTGTTCAACGCACGACGGACCAGGGCCAGTGGGATCAGGGCCATGGGCGTGAACCCTCCCTGCTGCTCTCGGCTTCGTCCGTCACCTTGAACAACACGGAGGGTTCGCTGCTTTATGCCCGCTAAGCCGCGACCATGTCCCCCCGGACGATGGCTTCCGGCGAGTCCGGTACGGACGCGGCCGGAATGGCGATGCGCTCGTGCTGCGGGGGCGGACCGGCCATGACCGGCTCGGCCTGCAGTTCGGCGAGCGCCAACAGGTCGGAGACTTCTCGGAGGACGTGCGACAGGGGCACGCCCAATGCCTTGCAGATCGCCGCGAGCAGCTCAGAAGAAGCTTCCTTCTGACCGCGTTCCACCTCAGAGAGATATCCCAGCGACACCCGGGCCGCGGCGGACACCTCGCGGAGGGTGCGACCCTGGCGCAGCCTGAGCTGCCGCAGAACGTCACCCAGCAGCTGGCGAAGCAGGACCATCGCTCGCTCCCTCCCCTTCGTGCGGACCATCTGACTGTTCCACCGTACCCGTCTCGACCGTGGCCTTGGCAGAGCCGGGAAATCGTGTTCGCTGCGAACGTAACGCTGTAATCAGGTCAAACCTTCCCGATCTTCCTGATCCTCTTCCCAGTCCCGGATCATTGCAACCCCCAATATTTCATGTCTTAGCAGGTCGAGCGCCTGGACCACGGTCATCCTGCGGACCAGCGGACGTGCCCTGCCCGCGTCGGACGGCAGCGGAAGCACCGGGGTGAGGACCCGGCTTCCCGACGGGCCACAGATCCCGATATGGACGGTTCCAACCGGTTTGCCTTCCTGCGGGTCGGGCCCGGCCACCCCGGTGACGGCCAGACCGTAGTCGGCGCCGAGCCGTTCCCGGACGCCCGCGGCCATCTCCAGCGCCACCTCGGGATCGACCGCGCCCCGCGCGGCCAGCAGTTCCCCGTCCACTCCCAGCAGCCGGGACTTCAGCTCCGTCGCATAGGCGGTCACCCCGCCCAGGAACACCGCGGACGATCCGGCGACCGACGTGAACTCGGCCCCCAGCAGCCCGCCGGTGAGGCTCTCGGCGACCGCGACGGTCTCCCCGCGCTCCGCCAGCAGCCCGACCACGCGGTCCGCGAGGGTCTCCCCCTCGATCCCGAAGACGACGGGCCCGAGCAGGTCCCGCACCCGGAGCTCGGCCGCTTCCAGGACGTCACGCCCGGACGCGGTGATCCGCACCTTCACCTCGGCGGGCGAGGGCAGATAGGCCAGATCGACGCCGTCCATCGCCTCGACCGAGGCCAGCCGGGAGGCGATCACCGATTCCCAGACTCCGGCCGTCCGCAACGTGAGCTGGGCGGCTCCGGCCCCGGAGTCCAGCTCCGGCAGCACCGACCCCTCCATGATCGCCTGCATCTCGAACGGCACGCCCGGCAGTGCGAACACCGGTTTGCCGCCCATCACCAGCCGCAGTCCCGGCGCGGATCCGGCCGGGTTCTCCAGCACGGCGGCCCCGGCGGGCACTTCGGCCATCCGCAGCGCCATCGGCCGCAGCGGCACCCCGTACCGCTCGGCCCGCTCCCGCAGCCGCTTCTCGATCACCGGATCCCGTTCCAGCGGCGCTCCGGCCATCGCGGCGAGCACGTCGCGCGTCCTGTCGTCGTAGGTCGGCCCGAGCCCGCCGGTGATGATCACGGCGTCGGCGTGGGCGAGCGCGTCGGCGACGGCGCCGGAGATCGCCTCCTCGGTGTCCCCGACGACCACGCTCCGGGTGACCGCGACCCCGATCCCGGTCAGCGCCTGACCCATCCAGGCGGCGTTCCCGTTGACGATGTCGCCGATGAGCAGTTCGTCCCCGACGGTCAGCAGTTCCACGCGCACGGACGTCAGCCTAGCTAGTTCCCGCGGAGTTTCGGCAGGGCTTCGCGCAGGTACATCAGCCCGCTCAGGACCGTCGCGATCAGCGCGGCGCCCATCATCATCGGCAGCAGGGTCTCGCGCGGGCTGATGAACACCGTCAGCGCGACCATCTGGAGTGCGGTCTTGGCCTTGCCGGCCAGCCCCGCCGAGACGTCGACGCCCCTCTTGTCGAGCGGGATCCGCAGCAGCGTGATGCCGATCTCGCGGACCAGGATCACGATGGTCACCCACCACCACAGCTCGCCGAGGACCGACAGGCAGACGAACGCCGCGCCGGTCAGGGCCTTGTCGGCGATCGGGTCCCAGAGGGCGCCGAACTTGGTGCTGATGTTCTGGGTGCGGGCCAGATGGCCGTCCAGCCAGTCCGAGACCGCGGCGACCAGGAAGACCGCGAGCGCGGCGTTGCGCCAGCCCAGACCGTCCGGGACGAGCATGAGTACCACGAACGGCGGTACCAGGATCAGCCGCAGGACGGTCAGGGCGTTGGCGTAGTTCCAGTTGGAGACCTTGCGGGACTCCACCTGGGTCACGGCTTCACGCCCATGAGATCGACTCCCTCGCTACCGGTGATCTCCACGGTAACAAGGTCCCCCACCGCGAGCCCCACGCCCCTGACGGTTGTGGAGCCGTCGACCTCGGGCGCCTGGTGGAAGCCGCGGCCCTCGTAGGTGCCGTCGCCGAGGTCCTTCTCGATCAGCACTTCGATCTCGGTGCCGATCCGCTCCTCGGCGCGCTGGTCGGTCAGCTCCTCGGCCAGGGCCGACACCTCGGCGAGCCGGGAGTCGATCTCGTCCTGGTCGAGTTTGCCGCCCAGGGTGGCGGCTTCGGTGCCGTCCTCGTCGGAGTAGCCGAACACGCCGATGGCGTCCATCCGGGCGGCTTCGAGGAAGTCGGTGAGGTCGGCGAGCTCCCGCTCGGTCTCGCCGGGGAACCCGACGATGAAGTTGGACCGCACTCCGGCCTCGGGCGCGAGGGCGCGGACCTGCTCCAGCAGCTCCAGGAACCGGGCCGGGTCGCCGAAGCGGCGCATCCGGCGCAGGACGGTGCCGCTGGCGTGCTGGAACGACAGGTCGAAGTAGGGGACGACGCCGGGCGTGGTGGCGATCACTTCGAGCAGCCCGGGACGGAGCTCGGCGGGCTGCAGGTAGCTGACCCGGACGCGCTCCATCACCTGGGTGAGCTTCGGCAGCAGCTTCTCCAGCGACCGCAGGTCGCCCAGGTCCTTGCCGTAGGAGGTGGAGTTCTCACTGACCAGGACGATCTCGCGGACGTCGTGCCCGGCGAGCCATTCGGCCTCGGCCAGGATCTCCTCGGGCTTGCGCGAGACGTAGGAGCCGCGGAAGGCGGGGATCGCGCAGAACGTGCAGCGGCGGTCGCAGCCCGACGCCAGCTTCAGCGGGGCCACCGGGCCGCCGCCGAGCCGCTTGCGGAGCACGCGGGGGCCGCCCAGGCCCTCCACGGCGGCCGGAACGTCGCTGCCGTGCCCGGGAACATGGACGTGGGCCGCCGAGCGCTCCACCGGCGTGATGGGCAGCAGCGTGCGGCGGTCGCGGGGGGTGTGGGCGGTGTGCCTGCGCCCGGCCAGCACGTCGTCGAGGCGCGCGCCGATCGTCGAGTAGTCGTCGAAGCTGATCACCGAGTCGGTCTCGGGGAGCGCTTCGGCCAGCTCGGAGCCGTACCGTTCGGCCATGCAGCCGGCCGCGACGACCTTGGCGCCGGTGTCCTTGGCGGCCAGCAGGGTGTCGATGGAGTCCTTCTTGGCGGCGTCGATGAACCCGCAGGTGTTGACGACGACCACGTCGGCGCCCTCGGAGTCCTCCTGGAGCTGCCAGCCTGACGCCTCGAGGCGGGCGGCGAGCTCTTCGGAGTCGGTCTCGTTGCGAGCGCAACCGAGCGTGACGAGGGAAACCTTAGGCATACTCCAACGGTAGTGGCCCGCAGGGCCCACTCCGTCCCCGGGAAGATCGCCCGGAAGATCCCCCAAGAGATCCGCTACGAGATTCGCTAGGAGATCTTCGCCTGGTCCGGGACGCCCGGCACGAAGGTCACCCTGACGACCTGGCCGTCCTTGCCCAGAGCGCCCAGCGTCTTGCCGTTGACGGTCAGCAGCGCCGCCGCACCATCCCCGATGATCACGCGGAGCCGCTTCTTGCCCTTGAAGTGCTTGACGACGCCCTTGCCGATCAGCCCGCTGAACAGGGTCTTGTTGGACGCGTCATAGACCGCCACCCAGGACGCCTTCTTCCCGGCCTTGATCACGACCGTGACCTCGTCCTTCTTCCCGGCCAGCGCCAGCGCGTCCTTGTGCGGCTTGGGCGGCGCGGTCTTCGGCTGGACGGCGGGTGGCGCGGACGTCCGGGGCGCTTCGGCGAGGTTCGCGGGCGAGACGTCCTTTGTGGTGTCGTTGCTGAACACCTGGACGATCCCGTACAGCACGACCAGCACCAGGGCCGTCGCCATGGCCGCGCTCCAGTTGGGGCTGCGGCGCTCCCGGAAGCGCAGCGGCCGCTCCGGTTCGAACGCCGTCGCCACGGAGATCGCGGCCGGCGCGCCGCCGTGCGCGTCGTCGTAGGCCCGCACCAGCGGTTCGCTGTCGATGCCGAGGGCCCGGCAGATGCTGCGGATGTGGCCGCGGGCGTAGAAGTTGCCGCCGCAGAGCGAGTAGTCGTCGGCCTCGATACACCTGATCACGGTCTCGCGGACGCGGGTGCGTTCGCTGACCTGCGCCAACGAGAGCCCTGCCGTACGGCGTGCTTCAGCCAGGGTCTCGCCGATGCTCATCCTCGAACCTCCGACTCGCGTGCACCCAGTCTAGGAACGGCAATCTTCCTAGGCGATACGCAACGCCGCACGGAGAAGTCACGAATTGAGGTCGGAGATCACCCCGGCGAGCTCATCCGGCTTCACCAGCACATCCCGTGCCTTGGACCCCTCGGACGGCCCGACGATGTTCCGCGACTCCATCAGGTCCATCAGCCGGCCCGCCTTCGCGAACCCGACGCGCAGCTTGCGCTGGAGCATCGAGGTCGACCCGAACTGCGTGGTGACGACCAGTTCGATCGCCTGCTTCAGCAGTTCGAGGTCGTCGCCGATCTCCTCGTCGATCTCGCGTTTGGGACCGGCCTCGGGGGCGACGTCCTCGGCGTACATCGCGTCCATCTGACCCTTGCAGTGGTCGACGATGGCCGCGATCTCCTTCTCGGAGACGTAGGCGTTCTGCAGGCGCATCGGCTTGGAGGCGCCCATCGGCAGGAACAGGGCGTCGCCCTGGCCGACCAGTTTCTCCGCGCCCGGCTGGTCGAGGATGACGCGGCTGTCGGCCAGGGAGGAGGTCGCGAACGCCAGCCGCGACGGCACGTTCGCCTTGATCAGGCCGGTGACGACGTCCACGGACGGCCGCTGCGTGGCCAGCACCAGGTGGATGCCGGCGGCGCGGGCGAGCTGGGTGATCCGGACGACGTGGTCCTCGACGTCGCGCGGGGCGACCATCATCAGGTCGGCGAGCTCGTCGACGATCACCAGCAGGTACGGGTAGGGCGTGTAGACGCGTTCGCTGCCGGGCGGCGCGACGAGTTTCCCGCCCCGCACCGCCTTGTTGAAGTCGTCGATGTGCCGGAAGCCGGACGCGGCGAGGTCGTCGTAGCGGCGGTCCATCTCCCCCACCACCCAGCCCAGCGCTTCGGCGGCCTTCTTGGGGTTGGTGATGATCGGGGTGATCAGGTGCGGGATGCCCGCGTACGACGACAGTTCGACCCGCTTGGGGTCGACCAGGATCATGCGGACCTCGTCGGGCGTGGCCCGCATCAGCACCGAGGTGATCAGGCCGTTGATGCAGGTGGACTTGCCCGCGCCCGTCGCGCCCGCGATGAGGATGTGCGGCATCTTGGCGAGGTTCGCCACGACCGTCCGGCCCTCGACGTCCTTACCGAGCCCCACCAGCATCGGGTGCTGGTCGCCGGCGGCGACCTGGGAGCGGAGCACGTCGCCGAGGGAGACCAGGTCCTTGTCGACGTTGGGGATCTCGACGCCGATCGCGGACTTGCCGGGGATCGGGGAGATGATCCGGACGTCCTGCGACTTCACCGCGTAGGAGATGTTCTTGGTGAGCGCGATGACCTTCTCGACCTTGACGGCCGGGCCGAGCTCGATCTCGTAGCGGGTGACCGTCGGGCCGCGGGTGAACCCGGTGACCTGGGCGTCGACGTCGAACTGCTCCAGCACGCCGGTCAGGGCGTTGACGACGATGTCGTTGGCCTTGGTCCTCGCCTTCAGGGCGGAGCCCGCCTTGAGCAGCTCGGGCTGCGGCAGCTCGTAGATCTCGCCGGTGGAGTTGAGCGGGAGCTGCTCGGTGCGGGTCGGCGGCGGGGTCGGGTCGGGGACGTGCGGCGGTTCGGGCTCGGGCGTGAAGTCCTGGAGGACGGGCGGGGCCGGATCGCCGAGGATGTCGTCCACCAGCGGCCGTTTGGGCGCGGGCGGAGCCTGGTCCTCGGGTTCGACGATCGGCGTGTCGTAGGGCTTGGTGTGCTCGCCGACCTCGGCGGCGGGCTCGCGCTTGCGGGTGCGGCGCTTGCGCTCCGGCGGGCTGTCGGGACGCTCGCGGAGCATCACCGTGTACATCAGGTCGTTGATCCGGTCGGGGATCCGGTGCACCGGGGTCTTGGTGATGACCAGGATCCCGAAGAACGCGACCAGCAGCAGCAGCGGGACGGCCACCCACGCCGACAGGACGGTCTCGAGCGGCGCGGACACCATCCAGCCGATCACGCCGCCGGCGTCGCGGACCGCGGACATGTCCTGGCTGGGGGCGGGCGTGCCGCAGGAGATGTGCACGATCCCGGCGATCGACAGGAACAGGGCGCTGGCGCCGATGGAGATCCGGCCGGTGTCGTCGTTGCGCTCGGGGTGGCGCAGCACGCCCCAGGCGAGGCCGACGAGGGCGACGGGCAGGACCATCGCGAACTTCCCGAACCCGCCGCGGGCCAGGGCCTCGAGCAGTTCGGTGAACCAGCCGTGCGGGGTCCACCACGTCACGGACGCCAGGATGATCGCGACGCCGAGCAGGGTGAGGCCCGCTCCGTCGCGGCGGTGCTCCTCGTCCAGCTCGCGGGCGCCGTCGCCGTAGGCGCGGAACACCGAGCCGACGGCCTTGGCCAGCAGCATCCACAGGCCGGCGACGACCTTGAAGAAGCCGAGGAACAGCGCGCCGATCGGGTCGGGTTTGCGGGGGGCCGGCGTCGACCCGGAGGTCTTCCGCACGGGCGCGCGCTTGCGCGGCGCCGGCGGTTTCGCCGGGGTCTTGCCGGACCCACCACGCGAGGAGTTCTGCGTACCACCGGACGCACGTGTGGCCATGATGACGAGAGTAACCCGAGCCCCGGGAAAGGCCAGGAGATATCGGGCGGCGTGTCGCCGCCCGATCCCCGCGTTCCGGCTCGGCTAGAGCGACAGGCCGAGGGTCAGGAGCGCGCCGAACGCAAGCTGGACCTTGCCGGTCTCGCCGAGCACCTGGATGAGGGCGGGGCCCTGCGCGCCCGCCAGGACCGTCTTGGACGGCTTGATCGTCAGCGGGGCGGCCAGCAGCGCCAGCAGCGCCCACGGACGGGCGATCGCGATCCCGATCACGGCCGTGAACGGCAGCGCGAGGCAGAGCGTGAACAGCACCCTGGTCAGGGTGTCGCCGAGGACGACGGCCAGGGTGCGCTTGCCGGTGGCCTCGTCGGTGTCGAGGTCGCGCAGGTTGTTGACCACGAGCATCGCGCAGGCCAGCAGCCCGACGGGCACGGCCGCCGCCCACGCGACCCAGGGGATCCCCTCGCACTGGACGTAGGCGGTGCCGACGACGGCGACCAGCCCGAAGAACACGAACACCGACAGTTCGCCCAGCGCGCGGTACCCGTAGGGGGTCTTGCCGCCGGTGTAGAACCAGGCGGCGGCGATGGCGGCGGCGCCGATCAGCAGGATCCACCAGGAGGTGACGGCGGCCAGCACCAGACCGGCGATCCCGGCGAGCGCGAAGCAGCTCAGGGCCGCGGTCAGGACCTGCTTGGCGGGTTTGGTGCCGGAGCCGACGAGCCGGAGCGGGCCGACCCGGTCGGCGTCGGTGCCCTTGACCCCGTCGCTGTAGTCGTTGGCGTAGTTCACCCCGATCTGGAGAACGAGACCGACGAACAGGGCGAGCAGGGCGCGCCACCAGATGAAGGAGTCAGAGCCGATCGCCACGCCCGTCCCGACGGCTACGGGGACGACGGCGGCGGGCAGGGTGCGGGGCCGGGCCCCGGCGATCCAAGGGTTCATGTCTCTTTTCTGCGCAGGCGGAGGGTCATGATCAGGCCGACGCCGAGAATACCGGCCGTGACGAGCGCGGCCCGTGCGGTGGCCACCGCCAGCGATTCGACCGCCGCGTCCGCCTGGACGGGGCTGAGCCCGGAGATCGTGGTGCCGACCCCGGCCTGGAGCTCGCGGGCCACCTCGGCGTCGCCGGTGCGGGCCTGCATGGCGTGGCCGAGGCTGGTCGCGAAGACGGTGCCGATCAGCGCGATGCCGAGCGCGGAGCCGACCTGGCGGGCCGTGGACTGGGTGCCGGACGCCTGGCCCGACCGGCCGGGCGGCACCTCCGACAGGGCGACGTTCGAAAGCTGCGCGGAGGTCATGCCGAGCCCGAGCCCGTACAGGAGCATCCAGGGCGCGAGCCCGAATCCGGTCGTCCCGGCGTGGGTGGTGAGGCCGATCGCCAGGACGGCGGCGACCTCGGCGGCCATGCCGAGCTGGACGACGCGGGCGGCCCCGGCGCGCTGAGCGAGCCGTGCGGCCGAGCCTCCGGACAGGAACGCGCCGATCGCCAGCGGCAGGATCGCCACGCAGATCTGGAGCGGGGAGTCGCCGTGCGCGCCCTGCAGGAACAGCGGCAGGACGAACAGCAGCCCCAGCTCGCCGACGCTGATCAGCGACGCGGCGGCGTTGCTCCGCCGGAAGCTGGCGATCTCGAAGAGGGTGAGGTCGAGCATCACGGCCAGGCCGGCCTTGGCGCGGCGGCGTTCGACCACGACCAGCAGCGCGAGCAGCACGAGGGACGCGCCGAGCGCGAACGGGATCGGCGACAGCGGCCAGCCTTCGCGCTGGGAGGTCCACCAGCCGAACGTCTGGCCCTCGATCAGGGCGAAGACCAGGGCGCCGAGGCCGAGCGCCGACAGCACGCCGCCCAGCCAGTCGATGCCGGGCCTGCCGTCGGGGTCGCGGGTCTCGGGGATGTAGCGGAGCACCCCGATGATCAGCAGCGCGCCGATCGGCAGGTTGATCGTGAACGCCCAGCGCCAGCCGTGCGAGGTGGCCAGCCAGCCGCCGAGCCGCGGCCCGATCGCCGCCATTCCGGCGATCATCGAGCCCCAGACCCCGAAGGCCATGGCCCGGTCGCGTCCGGTGAACAGGGTGTTGATCGTGGAGAGCGTCGCCGGCATCATGATCGCCGCGCCGACGCCCTGGGCGGCGCGGGCGGCGACCAGCGCGCCGCCGGTCGCGGCCATCCCGGCCAGCAGGCTCGCCACGACGAACACGGCCGTGCCCAGCACGAACATCCGGCGTCTGCCGGCGAGGTCGGCGATCCGCCCGCACGAGATCATCAGGGCGGCGAACACCAGCGAGTAGACCGAGGTGAGCCATTCGGCGTCGGTGGCGCGCAGCCCGAGCTCGTCGACGATGCTCGGCAGCAGGACGTTGACGACGGTCGCGTCGACCACGATCAGCGACACTCCGAGGCTGATGACGGCGAGGCCGAGCCATCGCCGCGTCCCGGTGTCACGCACCTGCTCCTGCACTTCAGCGGTCACCGGCGCGCGCATCATCATCCTGATCGAAAGGGTCCTCTGGGCTTCGACGTCACCCTAGCCGCCCGTTCCGGCAGCCTCGAACCGCCCCGTGTGACCCACACGACCAGGCTTCGGAGCGGGGGCGGGCGCGGTGCGGGTCCGCTGGGTCCAGGCGACACAGCCGAGGACGGCGAGCGCGGTCAGGCCGGTCGCCCAGTCCAGGGTCTCGTGCAGCAGCCAGGCCGCCCAGCAGAGCGTGAGCAGCGGCTGGAGGAGCTGGAGCTGGCTGGCGCGGGCGATCCCGGCCCCGGCGAGCCCCGCGTACCAGGCGAAGAAGCCGAGGAACATCGAGAACGCCGACACGTAGAGGAAGCCGCCGACGGCCGCACCGGTCCAGCGGGGGCCCGTCGTGGCGAGCAGCCAGCCGGTGACGGGCACCGTGACGGGCGCGCACAGCACCAGCGCCCAGCAGATCACCTGCCAGGCGGGCAGCTCCCGGCCGAGCGCGCCGCCTTCGGCGTAGCCGACGGC
>NZ_BAAGZI010000140.1:0-13542 GCF_054778695.1 Actinocorallia lasiicapitis | reverse complement strand
GGTGGACTTGTCGGGGGTGAAGCGGGGACGGCCTGCTCGTGGCCGGCCTGACGGGGCGGGAGCTCCGAGCCGTCGCGGCGGGTGGCGTGGACCGCGGGGTCCGCGGTGGCTGGATTTTCGACGGGACGGACCAGTTCGTCGACGGAGTGGCCGGCGAGTTCGGCGGCGATCGATCGTTCGGCGTCGTCGAGGGCCTGGTCGGCGGCGGCGCACCACGCGACGAGCGTGTCGAACGGCTGCGCCTCGAGGACGAGCTCTTCGGGCAGCGGGCTGCGCGTGCCGAGCGCGGCCTGGGTGGCGGCCAGCGCACGGATCCGCGCGTTGCGGTCGACGACCTCGCGCAGCGCCCGCTCGTACCGCTGCATCTCGGCCAGCTCCTCGGCGCGCGCACCGGCCTTCTTCTCGGCCAGCCGCGCGAACGCCGACGTCGCCTTCGCGCCCGCGCCCGCACCCGCCCCCAGCAGCCGGTTCATGCCCAGGCTGGCGATGACGGCCGCGTCGAGCGCGATCTCCGCTTCGACTCCGCTGCTCACTCCGCCCCCTTCTTCCGCTGTGACGTCATGCTGTTGGACGGCGCGCGACGCCGATCAGTTGGCGAGAGCCCGCACACGTCGCGCCTCGTGCGCCTGCTTCCACCGGTGGGTCCGCACCCCCGCGCCGATCCCGTGCCCGACGGTCGCTATCGCGATGACCAGCATCCACAGCATCCAGGCCAGCGAACTCAGGATCGACACCAGGATCAGCAGCATGATCAACGGGATGGTCGCGGCGACCAGGGCGAGGCCGCAGCCGCGCGCCCCCGTCCGCTGGGCGGTACTCGACATCGCCCGGGACGTCTTCGAAAGGCCGCCGCTGAGGAGGCGCCCGGCACGGGCGAACGCCGCCCACGGGCCGTCCAGGAGATACTCCCCGCCCAGCCGGGACGCGACGGCGATCTCGACCGCGCAGGACACCGCCCAGGCCAGACCGCCCGCCGCCAGCAGCAGACCGAACGGCACCTCCGACGCCCGCTGCACGCTCCCGACACCGGCCGTGCCGTTGCTCGCCTCACCGCCGAACAGCGCCTCGATTGCGAAGCCGCCCGCCGTCCACACCGCCAGAAAGCCAAGCGACCAGAGCACCGCCCTCAACCGCGCCCGCCCGGCCCCCGCCTTCCGCCCCTGCTCACGCCGCTCCCACAACTCCAGCCGCGCTTGCTCAAGCTCAGCGGCCTCCCGCGCGTGTAGTTCCTCAGCGAACGTCCTCGGCGGCCCACCCGGTCCCCGCCCCGACCCCGCGCCCGGGTCGGGCACGAGCGGAGCCCGCCCGTACGGCACCGAGTCGGACCGATCGTGCGGTGCGGTGCCGGGCGGCCCGTACGGAGCCGAGTCGGACCGGTCGTGCGGAGCCGAGCTGGACCGGTCGTGCGGCGCGGTGCCGGGCCGGTCGTGTGGTGCGCGGTGCTGGGTGGGGACGGGGAGGTCGTGGACGGGCGGGGTGTCGCCGTGGAGCCAGGCGTCGACCTGGGGGAAGGACCAGCGGTGGCGGGGGTCGCGGGTGAGGAGGCCCTGGCAGAGGAGGCGGACGCGCGGGTCGGGGAGATCGGTGTTGTCGATCGGGCGGGTGGCGAGATGGTCGACGACGACGGTCTCGCTCATGCCGTCGAACGGGCGGCGGCCCGTGGCCAGCTCACGCGCGATCATGCCGAGCGACCACCAGTCGCGGGCGGGGGAGACCTGGCCGGACAGCGACTCGGGGGCGGCGTAGGCGAGCGTGCGGGAGGAGGACGCGAACACGACGCTCTGCTCCAGGACCTTGCTCAGCCCGAAGTCCGTGATGACGAGCTCGGCGCCGCGCACCAGCACGTTCTCCGGCTTCAGATCGCGGTGCACGATGCCCGCCCGGTGCAGCGCCGCCAGTCCGTCCGCGAGCTGCCGGACCGCCGTCGTCACATCGACCCTGCGCCGGCCGGACAGGTCGCGGAGATTGCCGTCGGGCAGATACTCGATGATCTCGTAGTCGCGGCCGTCGGCGTGGCCCGTCTCCAGCACCCGGACGATGTGCGGCGAGGTGAGGCGCGGCAGCTCCGCCCAGACCTCGCGGTCGGCGCTGTACCCGCGCCGGTACAGCTTCACGACGTACTCGTTCGCCGGGGCCCCGTCCGCCGGGGGCCCGCCCTGCGCGTCCCGCACCAGCAGCAGATCGGACTCGGCGCCCTGGACGGGCAGCTCACCGTCCACCTCGAACCGTCCGGCGAGCGCTCCCGGCAGCCGTACCAGCGGCTCGGGCCGCGGTCCCGGAACGTCCCGGCTGGTGGTGCCGGGATCCCTGCGCGTCCACTGCGGGTCGTCCACCGCCCGAGCCTATCGCGCGCCCCGCCGCCGACCGAGAGCCCGATCCCGCGGCTACTTCCGGTTGAGCTTCTTCAACTCCTCCGTGATCTTGAACTGATTGATCACGAACTCCAACGCCATCCGGGTGCCGAGAGACTCGACGAGCCAGACGAGCGGGGAAGCGCAGATCATCAGCAGACCCCAGACCCAGCCCCAGTCCTTCTCGACGATGACGAATCCGATGATGAGGAAGAACAGGCACTGCAGCGAGATGACCGTTAGCGCGAGCATGTAGAAACCGCGCACGATCATCGGGGTGACCATGGCGTCGAAGCTGATGTCGAGCAGCGAGCCGATCAGGCCCTTCCGCTTGATCTGCGGGACGGCCGCGCCGGAGGCTCCAGGACCGTAAGGGCTGTCCGGCGCGCCCTGTTGCGGCACCTGCGCCTGCGGCCCGGTCTGCCACTGCTGCTCGTGCGGGCGGGGCGGCGGCTGCTGGGGCGGTGTCGGCTGGCCGTAGCCGTACTGCTGGGGATTGAACCGAGGTGCCGGATCGGACGGGGTCGTCATGGGTTCAGCGTAAGGCTCACCGCCCCGCAGGCCGCTTTAACGCCCCTCCTCCGATTAACGGAGTATGACCCGACGACAATCGGACCGTCCGAATCCGATGCTCCGTTTGCGTGCTGTCCATAGCCGACGGCTATCGACTCGCCCAAAGTGATGTGTGATCAGCATCACACCTAAATCGGTCTCTGTTATCTGTGTCACACCCTCGTTCACCGGGCGTAGGGTCTGCCTTCCGCGGTCCGGGAGCTGAAGGAGGCTGGCGATGGCGACGGTTGACGCGCCCGCGAAGACGCGCGCACAGATCAAAGAGAAGACGTTCAGAACGGACAACTGGCGTCAGTACCCGTGGTTCACGTTCGCCCTCTTCACCGCCTGGGTGGCGTACGCGACGGTCCGGGCGATGTGGGGCAGCGCCTTCTTCGTGCCCGAATACCACTACCTCACCCCGTTCTACTCACCCTGTGTGAACGAGGCCTGCAACAACATCACCCTCGACGGCGTGACGGGCAACGCGGGCGAGTTCGGCACGTTCGTCCCCAAGAGCGTCCCGTCGATCGTGCCGTACGCGCTGCTGTCGCTGCCGTTCCTGCTGGGGTTCCGGCTCACCTGCTACTACTACCGGAAGGCCTACTACCGGGCGTTCTGGCAGTCGCCGCAGGCGTGCGCGGTGCGCGAACCGCACGGCAAGTACACCGGCGAGACGCGCTTCCCGCTGATCGGCCAGAACCTGCACCGCTACTTCTGGATCGCCGCCGGCCTGATCTCGCTCATCAACACGTGGGACGCGATCCAGGCGTTCCACGGCAAGGACGGCGGCTTCGGCATCGGCGTCGGCACCGTCATCCTCTGGACGAACGTCGTCCTGCTCTGGCTGTACACGCTGTCGTGCCACTCCTGCCGCCACGTGACGGGCGGCCGGCTCAAGAACTTCTCGAAGAACCCCGTCCGCTACAAGCTGTGGACCTGGGTCTCGAAGCTCAACACCCGGCACGGGACGTACGCGCTGATCACGCTCGGCTCGCTGGTCGTCGCCGACTTCTACGTGATGCTCGTCGCCTCCGACACCATCAACGACTTCCGCTTCTTCAACTAGGAAGAAACCCCCCATGACAGAAATCGAACGACACAGGTACGACGTCGTCGTGATCGGCGCGGGCGGCGCGGGGCTGCGCGCGGCGATCGAGGCCAGGATGCGCGGCAAACGCGTCGCGGTGATCTCCAAGTCGCTGTTCGGCAAGGCGCACACCGTCATGGCCGAGGGCGGTGCGGCCGCCGCGATGGGCAACGTCAACAGCAACGACAACTGGCAGGTCCACTTCCGCGACACGATGCGCGGCGGGAAGTTCCTCAACAACGTCCGGATGGCGGAGCTGCACGCCAAGGAGGCCCCCGACCGGGTGTGGGAGCTGGAGGCGTGGGGTGCGCTGTTCGACCGCACCAAGGACGGCAAGATCTCGCAGCGGAACTTCGGCGGCCACTCCTACCCGCGGCTCGCGCACGTCGGCGACCGGACGGGCCTGGAGCTGATCAGGACCACGCAGCAGAAGATCGTCGCGCTGCAGCAGGAGGACCACAAGGAGTTCGGCGACTACGAGGCCAGGATCCGGGTCTGGGCGGAGACGACCGTGACGCGTCTCCTCAAGAACGGCGACAAGATCTGCGGCGCGTTCGCCTACGTCCGGGAGACCGGGAAGTTCGTCGTGTTCGAGGCGCCGACCGTGGTGCTGGCGACCGGCGGCATCGGCAAGGCGTTCAAGGTGACCTCCAACTCCTGGGAGTACACCGGCGACGGCCACGCGCTCGCGCTGCTGGCCGGGGCGTCGCTGCTCAACATGGAGTTCATCCAGTTCCACCCGACGGGCATGGTCTGGCCGCCTTCGGTGAAGGGCATCCTGGTCACCGAGTCGGTGCGCGGTGACGGCGGCGTCCTCACCAACTCCGAGGGCAAACGGTTCATGTTCGACTACATCCCCGAGGTGTTCAAGGAGCAGTACGCCACCACCGAGGAGGAGGCGGACCGCTGGTACACCGACGCCGACAACAACCGCCGCCCGCCGGAGCTGCTGCCCCGCGACGAGGTGGCGCGGGCGATCAACTCCGAGGTGAAGGCCGGCCGGGGATCACCGCAGGGCGGGGTCTTCCTGGACGTGTCGTCCCGGATGCCCGCCGCTGAGATCATCAAGCGGCTGCCGTCGATGCACCACCAGTTCAAGGAGCTGGCCGACGTCGACATCACGGCCGAGCCGATGCAGGTCGGACCGACCTGCCACTACGTGATGGGCGGGGTCGAGGTCGACGCCGACACCGGCGCGACCCTCGTGCCGGGCCTGTTCGCGGCCGGCGAGTGCTCGGGCGGGATGCACGGCTCCAACCGTCTCGGCGGCAACTCCCTCACCGACCTGCTGGTGTTCGGCAAGCGGGCGGGCGCGGGCGCCGTCGACTACATCGACGCCATGGACGCCCGCCCCGATGTCCCCGCCGAGGAGGTCGAAGCCGCGACGGCCGAAGCCCTCGACCCGTTCACCCGGCCCGAAGGCGAGAACCCGTACACGGTGCACGCCGAGCTCCAGACCACGATGAACGAGCTCGTCGGCATCATCCGCACCGAGAAGGAGCTGACGGCCGCGCTCGACGCGCTGGGCCGGCTCCGCGACCGGGTCGCCGACGTCGGCGTGGTCGACGCGGGCCCCGGCGGACGCGGCTACCACCCGGGCTGGCATCTGGCGCTCGACCTGCGGAACATGCTGCTGGTGTCGGAGTGCGTGGCGCGGGCGGCCCTCGAACGGGAGGAGTCGCGCGGCGGCCACACCCGGGAGGACCACCCGGGCATGTCGGCGGAGTGGCGGAAGGTCAACCTGGTCTGCCGGCTGTCCGACAGCGGCCAGGTCGCGCTGAAGCACCAGCCGGTCGATCCGATGCGCGAGGACCTGCTCGCCCTGTTCGAGACTTCCGAGCTGAAGAAGTACCTGACCGAGGAGGAGCTGCCGTCATGAGTTACCTGGCAAGGTTCCGCGTGTGGCGCGGCGACTCGGGCGAGGGCGAGTTGAAGGAGTACGAGGTCGAGGTGAACGAGGGCGAGGTCGTCCTCGACGTCATCCACCGGCTCCAGGCCACCCAGGCCCCCGATCTGGCGGTCCGCTGGAACTGCAAGGCCGGCAAGTGCGGTTCGTGTTCGGCCGAGGTCAACGGGATGCCGAAGCTGATGTGCATGTGCCGCATGTCGACCTTCGAAGAGGCCGAGACGATCACCGTCACGCCCGTCCGGACCTTCCCGGTCATCCGCGACCTGGTCACGGACGTCTCGTTCAACTACCAGAAGGCCCGTGAGGTCCCGTCGTTCGACGGCGGCGACGTCAAGCCGGGCGAGTTCCGGATGCAGCAGATCGACGTGGAGCGTTCGCAGGAGTTCCGGAAGTGCATCGAGTGCTTCCTGTGCAACAACGTCTGCCATGTGATCCGCGACCACGAGGAGAACAAGGAGCATTTCGCGGGCCCCCGCTTCCTGATGCGGGTGGCCGAACTCGAGATGCACCCCGCCGACGTCCTGGACCGCCGCGAGATCGCCCAGGACGACTTCGGCCTCGGCTACTGCAACATCACCAAATGCTGCACCGAGGTCTGCCCCGAACACATCAAGATCACCGACAACGCCCTGATCCCCCTGAAGGAACGCGTGGCCGGCAAGAAGTACGACCCCCTCGTCTGGCTGGGTTCCAAACTCGGCATCGTCCGCAAGGGCGAAGACACCCCCACCGCCTGACCTGCACGGCCTGACCGAACAGAGCAGGGCCCCTCGCCTTCCGCGAGGGGCCCTGCTCTCTTGTCGAACTCGGTGCTGCTCGCTCGGTGTTACTTGGCGGCGAGGACGGCGTTGAGGAGGAGGTTGGCGGCGATGGGGCCGGACTTCTTGCCGTCGGCGTCGTCGAGGAGGCTGTTGACGGTCCAGGCGACCTTCTGGTTCTGGACGGCCGTGGTGCCCGCCGGGGCCTCGGGGACGGGGACGCCGCCGCCGAACTGGCCGACGATCTCCTGGATCTTCGCGATGATCGTGGTGATCTGGGTCGGGGTCAGCTTGAGTGCCTCACCGAACAGGACGAAGACCTGGTCGAGCTGGCCGGCGAGGACGGCGCGCGCGGCGGCGGCCATCGGCTCGGGGAAGGTCTGCAGGATCTGCTCGACCAGGCTCAGCTCCTCGACGGCCACGGGCAGCGCCCGGGGGGCGGCGTGGGCGGGGGCGATCGCGGTCAGCGCCGGGGTGATGGCGAGAGCCAGGGTGGCGGCGATCAGAGCGGGCTTGCGCAACGTGGGACTCCTCGTGCGGTGGGGGGGTGGCGAGGGAGGGCTCGGCCCCTCGCGTGGGGAGTGCCGCACCAGACTAGTGAGGAAGGTGAAGCTTTTCCACCTTCGGGTGCTCCGTGGGGAAAGTGGGCGGAACGATAGCCACAAGTGGGTTTGTGAAACCCGCTCAGGAGTGACAAAAGGGGCGTCCGCGCGGGACGCCCCTTTCGTTCTGCGGAAGACCGGACCGCTACTGCTGCGAAGCGGCGTGCAGCCAGTCCTTGTTCATCCGGCCGATGAACTCCAGCGGAATGCCCTTCGGGCACGCCACGGTGCACTCACCGGTGTTGGTGCAGCCGCCGAAGTCCAGGTCCTCGTGCGCCTGGACCATGTTCAGCACCCGGCTGTCGCGCTCCGGCTGGCCCTGCGGCAGCAGACCCAGGTGCGAGACCTTCGCCGACAGGAACAGCGAACCGGAACCGTTCGGGCAGGCCGCGACACACGCGCCGCAGCCGATGCACTCGGCCGCCACGAACGCCTTGTCGGCGTCCGGCTTCGGCACCGGGGTGGCGTGCGCGTCCGGCGCGGCGCCCGTCGGCACCGAGATGTAGCCGCCCGCCGCGATGATCTCGTCGAACGCGGACCGGTCGACGACCAGGTCCTTCACCACCGGGAACGCCTTCGCGCGCCACGGCTCGATGTCGATCGTCTCGCCGTCCTTGAACTTGCGCATGTGGAGCTGACACGTGGTCGTGTTCTTCTCCGGGCCGTGCGGCTGGCCGTTGATCACCAGCGAGCACATGCCGCAGATGCCCTCACGGCAGTCGTGGTCGAAGGCGATCGGGTCTTCACCCTCGACGATCAGCTTCTCGTTGAGGACGTCGAGCATCTCGAGGAACGAGGCGTCCTCGGAGATCCCGTCGACGTCGTAGGTCACCATCTGACCCTTGTCGCCTGCGTTCTTCTGACGCCAGACGCGGAGCTTCAGCTTCATTACGTCGTCTCTTCTTACTTGTAAGAACGGGTGCTCGGCTTGACGTACTCGAAGACGAGCTCTTCCTTGTGCAGGGTGGGGACGGAAGGGCCGTCGGACTCGCCGCCCGTCCACTCCCAGGCCGCGACGTAGGAGAAGTTGTCGTCGTCGCGCTTGGCCTCGCCGTCCTCGTCCTGGGACTCGGCGCGGAAGTGGCCGCCGCAGGACTCGGCGCGGTGCAGCGCGTCGATGCACATGAGCTCGCCGAGCTCGATGAAGTCGGCGACGCGTCCCGCCCTCTCCAGGTTCTGGTTGAGCTCCTCGCCCGTGCCGGGCACCTTCACCCGACGCCAGAACTCGGCCTTCAGGTCCTGGATCAGGCCGATGGCCTTGGTCAGGCCCTCCTCGGTCCGCTCCATGCCGCAGTACTCCCACATGATGTGGCCGAGCTCGCGGTGGAAGGAGTCGACGGTCCGGTCGCCGTTGATCGACAGGAACCTGTCGACCTGCGCCTGGACGCCGTCCACGGCCGCCTTGACGGTCTCCTCGGCGACCGGGCCCGTCGGGCTCTTGGCCAGGTAGTCGCCCAGGGTCTGGGAGATGACGAAGTAGCCGTCGGCGAGGCCCTGCATCAGCGCGGACGCGCCGAGCCGGTTGGCGCCGTGGTCGGAGAAGTTCGCCTCGCCGAGCACGAACAGGCCGGGGATGGTCGACTCGAGGTCGTAGTCCACCCAGAGGCCGCCCATCGTGTAGTGCACGGCGGGGTAGATGCGCATCGGCTGCTCGTAGGGGTTCTCACCCGTGATGCGCTCGTACATCTGGAACAGGTTGTCGTACTTGGCGGCGACGGCGTCCCGGCCGAGACGCTTGATCGCGTCCGCGAAGTCCAGGTAGACGCCCAGCCCGCCCGGGCCGACGCCGCGGCCTTCGTCGCAGACGTTCTTGGCGGCGCGCGAGGCGATGTCGCGGGGCACCAGGTTGCCGAACGCCGGGTAGATGCGCTCCAGGTAGTAGTCGCGCTCGTCCTCCGGGATGTCGGCGGCCTTGCGCTCGTCCTTCGCCTTCTTCGGCACCCACACGCGGCCGTCGTTGCGCAGCGACTCCGACATCAGGGTCAGCTTCGACTGGTGGTCGCCGGAGACCGGGATGCAGGTCGGGTGGATCTGCGTGTAGCAGGGGTTCGCGAACAGGGCGCCGCGCTTGTGGGCGCGCCACGAGGCCGTCACGTTGGAGCCCATGGCGTTCGTCGACAGGAAGTAGACGTTGCCGTAGCCGCCGGACGCCAGGACCACCGCGTCGGCCGTGTACGACTTGATCTCGCCGGAGATCAGGTCGCGGACGACGACGCCGCGCGCCTTGCCGTCCTCGACGATCAGGTCGAGCATCTCGTGCCGGGCGTGCAGCTCGACGTTGCCGGCGTCCACCTGGCGCATGAGGGCCTGGTAGGCGCCGAGCAGGAGCTGCTGGCCCGTCTGGCCGCGGGCGTAGAACGTCCGGGAGACCTGCGCGCCGCCGAACGAGCGGTTGTCGAGCATTCCGCCGTAGTCGCGTGCGAACGGGACGCCCTGCGCGACGCACTGGTCGATGATCTGCGTGGAGATCTCGGCGAGGCGGTGGACGTTCGACTCGCGGGCGCGGAAGTCGCCGCCCTTGACGGTGTCGTAGAACAGCCGGTGCACCGAGTCGCCGTCGTTGCGGTAGTTCTTCGCGGCGTTGATGCCGCCCTGCGCGGCGATGGAGTGCGCGCGCCGGGGCGAGTCCTGGAAGCAGAACTGGATGACGTGGTAGCCCAGCTCACCGAGGGTCGCACCGGCGGAACCGCCGGCGAGGCCGGTCCCGATGATGATGACCTTCTTCTTCCGCTTGTTCGCCGGGTTGACGAGCTTCACGTCGAACTTGCGCTTGGTCCAGCGCTCCTCCACGGGGAGGGCGTTGTTGGCCTTGGTGTCGGCGATCGGCTCGCCGGAACGGTAGAACTCGCTCATTAGTCGATCAGCCCCACGGTCACGGAGAAGGGAACGGCAAGGAAGCCGATGGTGATCAGCACGGCGACCGAGGCCGCGGCCAGGTTCAGGTTCTTGGCGTGCTTGGGGTTCTTGCGTCCGAGGGACTGCACCGCGGAGACGAGTCCGTGGCGCAGGTGGAAACCGAGGGCGATGACGGCGGCGGCGTAGAACAGGGTGATGTACCAGCGGTCGGGCTGGAAGTCCGCCACGACGTTGCGGTAGGGGTCGCCGTGCACGTAGCCGGGGTTCACCGTGCCGACCGTCAGGTCGAGGATGTGCCACACGATGAACAGCAGGATGATCACACCGCCCCAGCGCATGGTGCGGGCCGCGTAGGAGCCCTTCACCGGCTGCCGGTGCTGGTACTTGACCGGGCGCGCCTTCTTGGCGCGCACCGTCAGCTCGGTGGCGGCGCCGATGTGCATCACGAGGATGAGCGTCAGGCCCACCCGCTGGATCCAGAGGAACCAGCTTTCGTGGAGCGCGGGCTCGCCGATGGTACGCAGCCAGGCCGCGTACGCGTTGAACTCGGTCTGCCCGAAGAAGATCTTCAGGTTGCCGATCATGTGTCCGAGGATGAAGAGGAACATCAGGCCGCCGGTGACGGCCATGATCGCCTTCTTGCCTACCGTGGACCGGTAGAGAGCGGGGATCGTCGCAATAGCCACGCGCGAACGGTACAAATTGCTTTTCAAGCGGTCCAAGTCATGGACCATCTGATTTCCATAGCCTGAGGCTATGCATGGCTTCCAGCAGGGGTTGACGCGTGCTGGTCCATACCTGTCCCGTGACCGACTTCACATCGTCACCGGGAACCGTGCACCACTGTGACCTGGGACGTCCAGGCTGATCCGTATGAAGCGGCCTTCGCCCCTGATCACCCTCGTCGCCGGGCTCGCTCTCGGGGGTGTCGTCCTCGCGGCGGACCTCCGTGCCAGCTCGGGCGATGCCGAAGCGCTCCCTTATGGCACCGTACCGGCGCCCTCCCAGAACCCTTCACCGGGTGGGGGTTCCGCCACCCCGGCGCCCTCCGCCACGCCTTCCGCGGCGGTGAAACCGGTGAGCTACGCCGGATACGCCGACGGGGTGCCCCTCGCCGTGACCGTCGCGGGGGACCGGGCGATCGCCTATCTCTGCGACGGGTCCCGGCTGGAAGCCTGGTACCGGGGCCCGGTCGCCGGGAACGGGCTGAAGCTGTTGGGCAAAAATGGCGCGAACTTGACCGGGACGATCTCCGCGAGCGGTGAGATCACCGGCGAGGTGGTCGTGGCGGGAGCGTCACGGACCTACCGGATCAAGATCGTCCAGAAGCCCGGCGGGCTCTACCGGGCGACCGAGCCGACCCGGCAGGCCGTCATCGGCTGGATCGTCCAGGACGGCAAGCAGACGGGGCTCGCCACCGGGGCCGACGGCTCCGCGCCCGCGCCGCCGCTCGACACCGGCTCGCTGACCGCGACCGTCGGCGGGGCACCGGTCACGGCGGCGCCGGCCGATCCGCTGGCGCCCTGATCTCCGCCGGCCGCCCGGCACGTACTGCACCCGAACCGACCGATCGATGAGCGCGGAGAAGCGATGAGCGAGCAGGGAACCGAACGGAGCGGGGCGGTCGCGCTGATCGTCCCGGCGCTGGTGGGCGGGCTGGTGGCGCTGGCCGCGGGCGTCTACGGGCGGGTGCACGAACCGACCGGGATCGGGGTGCTGCTCGCCGGATTCTCCAGCGCGGGCGCCGCGAAGGCGTGGATGGGGACGGGGGCGTTCGCGCTGGCGCTCGTCCAGGTGGTGTCGGCGGCGTCGATGTACGGGAAGCTCGGCCGGGCGCCCTCCTGGATCGGCGGGCTGCACCGCTGGTCGGGGCGGGCGGCGTTCCTGCTGGCGATACCGGTGGCCGTCCACTGCCTGTACGCGCTGGGCTTTCAGGCGGGGGACACCCGGGTGCTGGTGCACTCGCTGGCCGGATGCCTGTTCTTCGGGGCGTTCACGGTGAAGATGCTCTGCCTGCGCGTCGAGCGGCTGCCCGGGTGGGTGCTGCCGGTGCTGGGCGGTGCGGTGTTCGTGCTTCTGGTCGCGGTGTGGCTGCTGTCGTCCGTATGGTTCTTCCTATGAAACGGACCATCGCGCTCCTGGCATTGGCCGTTTCGGCCGCGGCGTGCGGCAACGGCTCGGACAGCCCCGAACCGGCCGCCACCTCCTCGACGCCGGTGAGCTCGCCTTCGGTGAGCTCACCTTCGGCCGAGCCCACCTCGGCTCTGCCTTCGGCTTCACCTACGGCGTCGCACTCGGCCACGGCCGCTCCGGTCGCCTGCGCCGGACTCAAGATCGCCGCAGGGGAGAGCCAGGCGGCCGCGGGCACGACCTACACCCGGTTCGTCATCACCAACAAGGGCTCCGCCCCCTGCACCCTGTCGGGACGTCCGCAGGCCCAGCCCGTCAAGGACGGAAAACCGATCAAGGCCGTCAAGGTCACCCCCATCGACGCCGACGACCCGAACTTCGGCGCCGCCCCGCCCCCCACCACCCTGGCCCCGGCCACGGGCACCGCCGTCTTCTTCCTCGTCTACGGCACCGCCCCCGTAGGCGACGCCCCCTGCCACAAGCCCGAAGCCCTCACCTTCACCCTCCCCGGCACCCCCTCCCACCCCACCGTCCCCTACCCCTTCACCACCTGCGGCGGCGAAACCCAGATCTCCGCCATCTACCCCTCCACCAAAACCCTCTGATCAATCGGTAAGAACCCGCCTCGACCCGACACAGACCGTTCGTGACAAAGGCCACCGTGGAAAGCGACCGCTTCAC
This sequence comes from Actinocorallia lasiicapitis, assembly GCF_054778695.1. Classification (NCBI taxonomy): domain Bacteria; kingdom Bacillati; phylum Actinomycetota; class Actinomycetes; order Streptosporangiales; family Thermomonosporaceae; genus Actinocorallia; species Actinocorallia lasiicapitis. Next base: position 613 of record NZ_BAAGZI010000140.1, on the reverse strand, counting down.
CCGGCTCTTCGAACGGCACTACGACGAGGTGCTGCGGTACGTCTGGCGCCGCGCGCCCGCCGACGACGTCGAGGACACCGTCGGCGAGGTCTTCGGCATCGCGTGGCGGCGCATCGCCGACGTCCCGGACGGCCACGAGCTGCCCTGGTTGTACGTCACGGCCCGCCATGTGATCGCCAACCGCTACCGGTCGCGCGACCGCCGCGGTTCCGTCGGCCTTCCCCTGCCGTCGCACCCGGACCCGGCGGACGGCGTCGCCGAACGCTCGGTGGCCTTGGCGGCGCTGCGCCGTCTCGGTGGCGACGACCGGGAGTTGATCATGCTCGTCGCCTGGGAGGGGCTGGATGCCCCGGCGATCGGCGAGATGCTCGGGATCACGGTGTCGGCCGTCCATGTCCGGCTGCACCGTGCCAGGAAGCGGCTGGAGCAGCATCTCGCTGAGGGAGAGGTCCGCCGATGAACGATTTCGAGGAACTGCGGACCCTGCTCGGGCCCGTCGATCCGGCTCGTGATCTGCCCGCCGATCCCTGGCGTGAGGGCCGGGTGCGGGCGGCGGTCCGTCCGGCGCGGGCGAGGCGGGGGCCGTCACGCCGGCTTGTGCTGCGGCTGGCCG
>NZ_BAAGZI010000139.1:0-13554 GCF_054778695.1 Actinocorallia lasiicapitis | reverse complement strand
ACGCGTCGGGCCGCTCCGCGACCCGGGCCCACAAAACGCGCCCTCACCTGGGCAAATGCCTTAACTCACTGGCATTGGCCTGAGCTGGGTTTTCATGTTCTTCAGTCTACCCGGTGCAACCCGAAATCGAATCTGGGCCGGCTCCTGCGAAATCATGAAGGAACTCATCGGCCGCGACCTCGGCCTCTGGTCTGCGCCGCCGTGCCGGGAAAGTCCGGTCCGTCCCGGCTGCGCCCCCACGGGTGACGTGTAGGTGTTTCTTGGCGGATGCCGACGGCGTCGCCGAGTGGCCTAGACGCCTCGGATGGTGAGGACGGCTTGGACGGTGGCGTGGACGCGGGTGGCTACGGCGGCGGGGTCGGTGGCGTCGAATTTGCCGTCGAGGTGGAGGAAGGCCAGCCCGTGGACGAGGGCCCATATGGCGTCGGCGAGGGGTTCGGGGTCTGCGTCGGGGAAGACACGGGCGACGAGGTCGTGGACGTAGGCGGTGATGGCGGCGACCGCTGCGACGCGCGCGTCGTCGGTGGGGTCGCAGGGCTCGGCGAACATCACGCGGAACATCGCGGGACGGTCCAGGGCGAACCGGATGTAGGCGAGGGCGATCTCGGCGAGATCGTCGGGAGTGGCCGGTGCGGGAGTGGCCGCCGTGAGCCTGTCGGAGAGCTCGCGGTAACCTTCGGCGGCCACGGCGGACACGAGGGCGTCGCGGTTGGGGTAGTGGCGGTAGGGGGCCATCGGGGAGACGCCCGCCCTGCGGGCGACGGCGCGTAGGGACAGGCCGGTGGATCCGTCCTCTTCGAGGAGTTCCAGCGCCGCGCTCAGGCAGGCGGCGCGCAGATCGCCGTGGTGGTAGGGGGGCTGGTCTGTGCCATGGTCACTTTCGGTGTCTGTCCGGCCCCCGAGCCGGGCAAGTAAACAGCGCCTACATCATCGGCGGGAGGGATGGGGGGATCCGTCAGTCGTTGACCAGGAGGATCTTGCCGAAGTGGCCGCCCTGCGCCATGAGCCGGTGCGCCTCGGCGGCCTGCGACATCGGCAGGACCCGGTCGATGACGGGGCGGACGGCACCGGCCTCGATCATGGGCCAGACCGACTTCTGGACCGCGGCGACGATCGCCGCCTTCTGGGCCGCCGACCGGGACCGCAGAGTGGTGCCGAAGACCGACTTGCGCTTGAAGACCAGCTCGACGAGGTTGAGCTTGCCCTCGAAGCCGCCCTGCATCGCGATGATGACCAGCCGGCCGTCGAGGGCGAGAGAGCGGACGTTGCGCTCCAGGTAGTCGCCGCCGATGACGTCGAGGATCACGTCGTAGGGGCCGTGGTCGGCGAAGTCCTCGGTCTTGTAGTCGATGGTCAGGTCGGCGCCGAGTTCCTGGACGCGCTTGGTGTTGTCGGCGCCGCTGACGGTGGTGACGACCCGGGCGCCGAGCGCCTTGGCGATCTGGATCGCCATCGTGCCGATGCCTCCGGCGCCGCCGTGCATGAGGAAGGTTTCGCCCTTCTCCAGGTGCGCGGTCATCACGATGTTCGACCACACCGTCGCGGTCGCTTCGGGCAGCGCGGCCGCGTCGACCAGATCGACACCTTTGGGCACGGTGAGTAGCTGACCGGCGGGAACGGCGACCTTCTGCGCGTAGCCTCCCCCGGACAGTAGCGCCGCGACCTCGTCACCGGCCCGCCAGCCCGTGACGCCCTCGCCCACCGCGCCGATCCGGCCCGACACCTCGAGGCCCGGATAAGGCGAGGCCCCCTCGGGCGCCGGGTAGAAACCCATCCGCTGCGCGACGTCCGCCCCGTTCAACGCGGTCGCCGCCACCTCGACGATCACCTCGCCCGCGGCGGGCGAAGGGTCGGCGACCTCGGTCCACTCGAGCACCTCGGGACCGCCCGGCTCCTTGATCGTGATCGCTTTCATCGAACTCCTCCTCCTGAATGTTTACGCCATCTACATTGCTCAAAGTGTGCGCCGTCAACATCGGGGGTGTCTTACTGAGAGTGATGCCCATTGTGAGATGTGTCACCCTTCGGCGTCCGGCGAAAGGGCGACTTTGTACAGTGCCGACGGCTCAGCCGAGGCGGGTGGCGAGCTGCTTGGACGAGCCGGGGCTCTGGCCGGTGTACAGGTTCCGGTCGGCTTCGGTGTGGGATAGGAGGGGGAGCCTGCCCTTGGCGTAGTCGGCGCCGTTCTTGCGTAGACGGTCCTCCAGGTACCAGGGGGCTTTGCGGCCGAAGCCGTTGAGTTTCTCCTCGGTGTTGGACAGGGCAGTGAGGCGAGCGCGCGCAAGCACAGCAGGGTCGGATGCTCTTTCCTGGCGCCAAGATCTTGGGTCTTGGTGGAGTGTCAAAAGTGGATAAAGTGCGCGGCATGGGAAAAATCGGGCTGCGGGTTGTTGGTGTTGGTTTGCTGGTCGGCGGGCTGGTGGGTCCGGTGACGGCCGGGCCTGTGGTGGCGGCGGAGCCGAAGTGGAAGGTGGCCTATAGTGCTGCCGGGTCCGCGAATGAAGGCTTCTCCGCGGTCGCCGCCACCGGGCCCAAGAACCTCTGGGCGGGGGGTACGGAGTACTCGGGTGCCTTGGTCGTCCGGTGGGATGGGAAGGCCTGGGCTGACGCCGGGGTGCGGGCGGTCGTGCCCGAGCGGTCGGCGTCGGTGCGGGCCATCGTCACCGCGGCGGCGGGCGACACGTGGGTGTTCGGGTCGGTGCGGGCGGAGACGACGAACGCGAACACGGTGTTCGGGGCGCACTGGAACGGTGTCAGGTGGAGCCGGAAGAACTTCCCCGTCGCCTGGGTGTACGACGCGGCGTCGCTGGGGCGCGGGCAGGTGCTGCTGCGCGGGGTCACCGGCGACTGCGGCGGCTGGACGTGCGCCCGGCGGTCCTACCGGTACGACGGGAAGGCCTGGAAGAGGGTCTCGGTGCCGGACAAGATCGGATCGCGGCTGCGGGTCAGGTCCGCGGCCGACATCTGGGCGATCGCCGACCGGGGCGACGCGCGTAAGAACCCGCCGAACCGGCCGACCCTCGCCCATTTCAACGGGCGGAGCTGGAGCTACCTCCCGGAACTCAAGGTGAAGGGGCCGCGGCGCTTCCTCAAGACGTTCACCGATCTCGAAGTCGTCGGGAAGGACGACATCTGGGCGTCGGCCCATTGGTATGAGAACTCCGGCGAGTCGCAGGGGCCCTCAGCCCTGGTGCGCTGGAACGGCAAGAGCTGGAAGCGCTACCCGCTGATCCCCAAGTTCCAGATCGTGCGGATGCAGCGCGACGGCTCCGGCGGCCTCTGGCTGCTGGGCACCACCTCGATCCTGCGTTTCAGCAAGGGAAAGCTCACCAAGGTCAAGCTGCCCAAGCCCGCGGGCAAGACCCCGGCTCCCGCCACGATCCTGCGCGTCCCCGGCACCCGTGACCTGCTGGTCGGCGGAGCCGCGGCCCGGAGATTCGCCCTCTGGCGCTACGGCTCCTGACCGGCTCCCGCAGGAACCCTGGTCAGCGGGTGTAGGTGTAGTCGTCGAGGTCGTAGGTGCGGGCTCGGCGCCAGGTTTGGAGGCCTGACTGGGGGCGGATGAAGGGGGAGTCGCCGTGGCGGTCGAAGTAGTAGCTGTTGGAGGCGGCGCAGGAGGGCTGGGCGAGGATCGTGCCGGTCATGCGGCGGCGCATGTCGGCGGTGAAGGCGTCATGGGGGTGCTGGCGGACCGTGACCTCGATGGCGTCGCGGCGGTGGGCTTCGGTGAGGCAGCGGACGATATGGGTGGCGCTGTTCTCGATGATGGAGAACCAGGACGCGCCTGAGACGGTGTAGGGGCCGTTCATCAGCCAGTAGTTGGGGGTGTGGGGGGAGGCCAGGCCCTCGTAGTTGGCGTAGCCGTGGGCGTCCCAGTGCTCGCCCAGGTCGACGCCGTCGAGGCCGAGGACGGGGAACGGCGGCATCGCGCCGACGTCGAGGACTTTGAAGCCGGTGGCCAGGATGAGGGCGTCGATGTCGCGGTGGCGGCCGTCACCGGTGGTGACGCCGGTGGGGGTGATCTCCTGGATCGGGGCGGTGACCAGGTCGACGTTGGCCCTGGTGAACGATCGCAGGTAGGTGTTGGAGAACGACGGCCGTTTGCAGCCGAACCCGTAGGCGGGGGTGAGCTTGCGGCGGGTGTCGCGGTCGGGGACCTGGCGGCGCAGATGCGCCTTGCAGATCTGCTCGGTGATCCGGACGATGAACGGGACCTTGTCGTAGTGGACGATCCCGAGGACCATCACCGCCTCGGACGCGACCGTGGTGGCGAGCCGGATCAGGCGCTGGAGCGGCGGCGCGAGCCGCAGGAGCGCGCGGACCGGCGCGGGGATCGGGACGTCGACCTTCGGCAGGACCCAGATCGGGGTGCGCTGGTAGACGTCCAGACGGGCGGCCCGTTCGGCGAGTCGCGGGATGACCTGGAGGCCGGACGCGCCGGTGCCGATGACCGCGATCCTCTTGCCGGCCAGATCGAGGTCGTGGTTCCAGCGGGCGGTGTGGACGACGTCGCCCTTGAACGTCTCAATGCCGGGAATGTCAGGGTTCTTGATCTGGTCGAGGGGTCCGACGGCCGACACCAGGAACCGCGCGGTCAGCTCGCCGCCGTCGGTGCGGATCCGCCACAGCCGGTGGGTCTCGTCCCAGGCGGCCGATTCCACTCGGACGCCGAGCCGCAGATGGGGGCGGAGCTCGTATTTGTCGGCGCAGTGCTCGGCGTAGGCGCGGACCTCGGTCCCGGGCGCGAACGCCCGGGACCAGGACGGGTTGGGTTCGAAGGAGTAGCAGTAGGTGGCCGACGGGATGTCGACCGCGACTCCGGGATAGGTGTTGTGCCGCCACACCCCGCCGACGGAGGGGGCGGCGTCCAGGATGACGAAGTCGCGGCGTCCGGCGCGACGCAACCGGATCGCGACGCCCATGCCGGAGAACCCGGCGCCGACGATCACGATCTCATGGTCGGGGGTCTGGAGGTTCATGCGCGCTTCCTGGACTGTTCGATGAGGGTCCGTGGCCACGATGGCGTCGGAATCGGACGTCAGAAACGGAACGGTATGTCAGTTATGCCCTCGGGGCAATAGACTGGAGCCCATGACCTCCAGTGGGGCTCCGCCCAGCCGCGCCGAGCGCAAGAAGCAGGAGCTGCGGCGGGAGATCATTGACGCGGCGTTCGCGTGCTTCGCCGAACGCGGCTATCACGCCACCGGCGTCGCCGACATCGCCAAGCTCCTGGACATCGGTCACGGCACCTTCTACCGCTATTTCCAGAACAAGCGCGACATCGTGGACCACGTCATGGACGACCTCGTTCAGCGCATCATCACCGCGCTCACCGCGGAGAACGCCCCTGACGCCGTGTCGACCCTGGCCGACTACCGCGAACAGACGGCACGCATCGGCGACGCGCTCGCCCGGATCTTCGCCGAGGATCCCCGCGTCCCCCGCTTCGTCCTGATCGAGGCCGCCGGAATCGACAAGGCCATGTCCGAACGCGTCCTCGACCTGTTCGACCTGGCCGCCGACCTCACCGCCGCCTACCTGACCCACGGGGTCGAGCACGGCTACCTGCACGCCGACCTCGACGTCCCCAACACCGCCCGCGCCATCAACGGAATGATCATCGCGGGCACGATCACGGGCATCCGCGACCCCGACGCCGACCAGCAGCGCCGCCTCAGCGAAGCCGTCCGCCGCGTCATGTACGACGGCATCGCCGCCCGATAGCCGGCGAGGTTCGTGGCACGCCGGTCATCGGGCGAGGTGCTCCCGGAGGAGCGGCACGACGATCCGGGCGACGGCCGCCGGATCGTCGAGGTGGGCGTAGTGGCCGCTTGCACGGCAGGATCACGATCCGCGCTGACCCTCAGCTGCCTTCGCCGGTCTTGCTAGGCGGGGGTGAGGAGGCAGAACTCGTTGCCCTCGGGGTCGGTGAGGACCGTCCAGGGGACGTCGTGCTGGCCGATGTCGAGGTCGGTGGCGCCGACGGTGCGGAGGTGGGCGGCTTCGGCCTGGTGGTCGTCGCCGGGGTAGGGGCGCAGGTCCAGGTGGATGCGGGGGCGGGTCGTGGGGTTCCAGGTGGTGGTGGTGCCGGGGGTGCGGAGGAACTCCAGGTAGGGGCCGACGCCCTTCGCGGAGCGGAAGGAGGCGTGGTCGTCGGTCAGTTCGTGGAGGGTCCAGTCCGTGGCGTCGGACCAGAAACGGGCCAGGGCGCGGGGGTCGGCGCAGTCGACGACGATCGCCGCGATCGGGCCGGTGTCCCGGTAGAGGGGGCGGGGTTCCAGGACGCAGAACTCGTTGCCCTCCGGGTCGGCGAGGACCGTCCAGGGGACGTCGCGCTGGCCGACGTCGACGGGGGTCGCACCCAGGTCCCGGAGGCGGGCGATCAGGTCCGCCTGGTGGGCGGGGGAGGTGGTGGCGAGGTCCAGGTGGACGCGGTTCTTCGCCGTCTTCGGCTGCGGGTCGGCGACGACGTCGATACAGACGGCGGACGCGTCCGGGTAGGCGAAGCCGACGGGTTCGAGGTTGGTCACACCGGGACCTTCGCTGTCGACGCCCCAGACGAGCGCCTCCGCCCAGAACCGGCCGAGCGCCACGTCGTCCCGAGCCTTCAAATGAATCTGCACCAACCGCATCGCCATGCCGCAAATCCTACGCCAACGCGATCATGAAACGGGATCAGGCCGGGACGTCCGGCCGTGACGGGCTGTAGCGGTTGGCGAGTGCGGTGGCCCGGTCGTGGAGGGAGGTGCGCAGCCAGGGTGGGGCCAGGGCCTCCGCGCCTGCGGCGAGCTGCCAGAGCGCCCATTCGGCGTGTCTGCGGTCCTGGAAGGTCACCTGCATCAGCAGGCGGCCGTCCGGCTCGCGCTCCTCGGTGAGGACGGCCAGTGCGGTGCCTACCAGCTCCTCCCGTCGCGTCGGGTCCAGGCGGACCAGGACGGTGACCTGGTCGCCGCCCGCACGGAACCGGGTGCTGCGTTCCCGCCAGGCCCGCCCCAGGTCGACCCGGTCGGGCCGCTGTGCGGGCTCGGGGAGCTCCTGCGCGGCCAGGATCCGGGACAGCCGGTAGGTGCGGTCCGCGCCGGAACGGGTCGCCAGCAGATAACCCTGATCACGGACGGTGACCAGGCCGATCGGGTCGACGGTCCGCCACTCCGGGCCCTGGCCGAAGGCCGCGTAGCGCAGGCGCAGCCGGCGTCCGGCGAACACCGCGCGCCGGACCTCGGCCAGCACCGCGCCGGGCGCCTCCTCGACGGTCTGCCGCCGCGACAGCAGATCGGTCTCGGGGTCGATCAGCAGCCGCTCCGCCACGTCGGCGGCGGTGTCCCGCTGGCTCTCGGGCAGCGCGTCGACCACCTTGAGCATGGCCGAGGCCAGCGCGGAGCCGAGGCCGAACGCCTGCGCGCCCCGCCGGGATCCGGCGATCAGCAGCGCCAGGGCCTCGTCGTGGTTCAGCCCGGTGAGCTCGGTCCGGAACCCGGGCAGCAGCGCGAACCCGCCGAGACGGCCGCGTTCGGCGTAGACCGGGACGCCCGCCGCAGACAGCGCGTCGATGTCGCGCAGCACGGTACGGGTCGACACTTCCAGCTCCCGGGCCAGCGTCGCCGCGGACAGCCGGCCGTGCCGTCGCAGCAGCAGCACCAGCGAGACCAACCGGTCGGCGCGCATCCCAAAACTCTACGCCGATATACGACAAAGGGTGTCGTATATCGGCTGGGAGGGTCGTCCACACGACGTCGAAACCGGTGGCCGCCGAGCCATCGGACGTCCCACGCGCACTGTGGCGAAAGGAGCCGATATGGCAAGGGAACGAACCGCGGTCAACCCGGTGAAGTGGTCGGCGGAGCTGGGGTTCCACCAGGGCGAGGTCGTCTCCGGGCACACCAGGACCCTGTACTGCTCGGGCCAGACCGCGATGAACGCCGACGGCGAACCCCAGCACGACGGCGACATGGCGGCGCAGCTCGCGCTGAGCCTCGACAACCTGGAGGCCGTGCTCGGCGCGGCCGGGATGTCCCTCGCGGACCTCGTCCGGCTCAACGTCTACACCACCGACGTGGACCGGCTCTTCCAGGATTACGGCGTGCTGGCGTCGCGGCTGGGCGCCGCCGGGGCGGCGCCGCCCACCACGATGCTCGGGGTGGCACGGCTGGCGATCCCCACCCTGATGGTCGAGCTCGAGGGCACCGCCGTCGCCTGACGGACCGCCCAAGGGGGCCGGTAGTCACCGCCCCTGCTTGACATGGCTACCGAAATGCGAAGTAGGAGCCTGCCCAGAGCTTGTTCGCCCGCCAGTAGCGCGGACGGCGAGTTCGGGATGCGCGTGGAGCACGAAAACACAGTGCCTGCTTGTCTGATATCGCTGTAGTCGCCCATAGTCCAATGACAGAATCTTGGTGTGCAGCTCCGCTACTCCTTCCGCCTCTACCCCGACGCGGGTCAGCGTCAGGGGTTGGCGCGGGCGTTCGGGTGCGCGCGGATGGTGTACAACGACGCGCTGCGGGTACGGGAGACTGCGCGGGCGCAGGGGCTGCCGTACCCGAAGTCCAAGGACCTGTCCAAGCAGCTGATCACGGAAGCGAAGAGGGCTCCTGAACGATCCTGGCTGGCGGAAGTGTCGTCGGTTGTACTTCAGCAGGCGTTGCGGGATCTGGATGCCGCCTACCGGAATTTCTTCGACGGGCTCGCCGGGAAGCGTCCCCGGATGGGCGCACCCCGATACCGGTCGCGGAAGGACACCCGGCAGGCGGTGCGGTTCACCGCGAACGCCAAGTGGCGGATCACCGACGGCGGAAAGCTGTGCCTGCCGAAGATCGGGGATGTTCCGGTCCGCTGGTCGCGGAACCTGCCATCGACCCCTTCCTCAGTCACGGTGATCAAGGACTCGGCAGGCCGATACTTCGCCTCGTTCGTGATCGACGCATCCCCCGAACCCCTGCCGGAGACCGACACGGTCGTCGGGATCGATCTGGGGTTGACGCACTTCGTGATACTCTCGGACGGCACGAAGATCAACTCGCCGCGTTTCCTGCGCCGCGCGGAGAAGAAACTCAAGAGAGCCCAGCGCGACCTGTCTCGCAAGGCCAAGAGCAGCAAGAACCGCGACAAAGCGCGGGTGAAGGTCGCCCGCGCCCATGCCAAGGTCACCGACGCGCGCCGCGACTTCCACCATCAGCTCTCCACGAGGCTGATCCGCGACAACCAAGCGATCGCCGTGGAAAACCTGGCAGCGAAGGCACTCGCCCGTACCCGTATGGCGAAATCCGTGCACGACGCGGGCTGGTCGGCGTTCGTCGGGATGCTGGAGTACAAGGCCGAACTGTATGGCCGGACCCTCATCAAGATCGGCCGGTTCGAGCCCACCTCACAAGTCTGCTCAGTTTGCGGGGTCAAGGACGGACCCAAACCCCTGACCGTCCGGGAATGGGAGTGCCCGCACTGCGGCACCACTCTCGACCGGGACATCAACGCGGCTGTGAATGTCGCGAAGGCCGCCGGATTGGCGGTGCCAGCCTGTGGAGCGCAGGTCAGACTGGAAGCGATTCCAGCACAGCGCGACGAAGCAGGAACCCACTCCAAGCTCGCACCGGCAGCGGTGTAGCAGGGGAGAATCCTCGCCTTTCAGAGCGAGGAGGAGATCAATTGGTCAGGCTGCCCAGGGCTGGGCCAGGGGTTCCGGGTCTGGGTTGGACAGATCTACTTCATGCGGGGGAAGGCATGGGGAGCGTCGCCGGGGGGTGGAACGCCAGGTCGGTTACGTTGCCAGCGACCTGATCTTCCTCGTCTGGTGGAGTGAACGTGCCGGTGACCGACCATCCGTCCGAGCGGGACGTCGAGCGGGCGATGCGGCTGCTGCCCCGGCTCGGCGAGGAGATGTTCGCGGCGGGCGCCGAGACCCGGGCGATCAAGACGTCGCTGGTGGCGGTCGCCGAGCGGATGGGGCTGCGGGGGCTGGTCGTCGACCAGGGCGGCCGGTCGATCAATCTGATGTACCGGTGCTGCCACCGGCCGCCGTACACGGTGCTCCAGGTCAATCCGGTGGTGCAGGACCGCGACCTCGGCCGGATGTGCCAGGTCTACCGGCTCATCGACGACCTGGTCCACGGGAGGGTGAAGCCCGAGGAGTCGCAGCGGGAGCTCCGGCTGCGGATGCAGGCGGCGGCCCGGACGCCGTGGTGGGCGCGGATCTGCGGCGGCGGCGCGCTGGCGGCGGCGATCACCCTCCAGTCGGGCGCGGGCCTGATCGGCGTGCTTCTCGGCGTCGTGCTGCGGGTGCTGGTCGACCGCACCGGCTGGGCGCTGGACAAGAACCGGTTCCCCGCGTTCTACACCGCGACCGTGCAGGCCCTGCTGGTCAACGCGTTCGGGCTGGCCGCCTTCCAGGCCGGGGTCGGCCCGCTGGACGTCGCCGCACTCGTCTCGGGCAACCTGCTGATGCTGCTGCCCGTCCTGCCGGTCGTCTCCCTCACCGAGGACGCGATCTTCGGCTATCCGATGACGGCCGCCTACCGCGCGATCATCGTGGTCAGGACGCTCTGCGCGATCGTCGCCGGAGTCGCCATCGTCAACGCGGTCGACATCGGCGAGCACGCGTTCCGGCAGGAGGCGGGCCATCTGAGCGTCGTGCCGCTCGCCGTCCCGCTGGCGCTGCTGGCGGCGGCGGTCGGCGGCGCGGGCAATGTGGTGCAGGCGGGCGGGTGGCTGATGCTGATCCCGCTGGGCCTCGGCGGCGCGCTGCTCGCGTCGGGGATCCGGCTGGTGGGGCTGCTGGTCTTCCATATGCCGGCCCCGCTCGCGATCATGCTGGCGGCGACCGCGCTGGGCGCGGCCGGCGCCTGGGCGGGACGACGGCTGCGGCTACCGGGGACGGCGATCATCCTGCCCGCCGTCAGCGGCGCGCTCCTTCCGTCGAAGTACGCCGCGAGCGCGCTCGTCCTGTACGCCGCCCACAAGCCGGGAGCGCTGGACGCCTTCCAGGAGGCGCTGGTGGTCACCGGGGCGATCGGGGTGGGCGTCGTCCTCGGGATCAGCATCGCCTCCCACTCCGACCAGTCATGATCCCGCCAGTCGTGATCCCGCCAGTCGTGATCCCGCCAGTCGTGATCCCGCCAGTCGTGATCCCGCCAGTCGTGATCTCGCCGGCCGGTCAGGTCGAGGCGGTGCCGCGGGCGTTGTAGACGACGGCGTCGTCGCGGTCGCCGTAGGCGCGGAACACCTCGACGGCCTCGTCGCGCAGCGGGCTGAGGACGACCTCGATGCCGCGGGACGCGAACTGCTCGGCCCAGTCGGCGACCATCGGGCCCTCGTCGAACCCGGTCAGCTTCTCCAGCTCGGGCCCGTCCCCGGCGATGAGGAGCCGCCGGACGCCCGACCACATCGTCGCGCCGTAGCACATGACGCACGGCCGCCAGTTGACGACCAGTTCCAGATCGGGCAGTCCAGGCCCGCCCAGATCCCAGGCGCCGAGCCGGGTCTGGGCGAGGGACAGCGCCGTGACCTCGGCGTGGGTCGACGACAGGTTCGAGGCCAGCACGACGTTGACGCCCGCCGAGACGATCCGTCCCGTGGCCGACTCGACGACGAGCGCCGCGAACGGACCGCCGGTGTTCTCGCGGTGGTTGCGGTCGGCGAGCCGGTTGGTCAGGCGGATCCGGTCGTCGTCGGACGGCAGGAACTCGGGGACGTCGGCGAGCTCGGCGGCCACCCAGTCGGGGAGGCGCGCGCCGAAGGAGGTGGCGAGGGCGGTGGTGTCCATGGGGTCTCCCGGGGATCAGGCGGTGAAGAAGTGGCTGAGGCCGAGGTCGCGCAGGCCGCGCCGGTAGGCGACGGAGCTGCGGTCGGCGGGGATGTTGACCTCGATCTTGGGGTCGAGGGGCAGGTTCTCGGGCTTCTGCACCTCGACGATGGCGCGGTTTTCTTCGAAGATTTGCCGGTTGAAGTCATAGGTGGCCTGGACGGGCAGGTCGAGGTCGAAGTTCTTGGCGATGGGGCAGAACATCCTGGTCCGCCGGGCCGAGACGGGTGAGGCGGCGTTCATGATGTTGAGCAGGCCGCCGTCCGGGAAGTGGACGGTGAGCTGCGCCGTGAACGGCAGATGGACGTCGAAGTGGCGCAGCCACCGGAAGCCGGGCGGCGCCTGCCTGCCCGCGGCGTGCGGATAGTTGGCGACGGTCGACCAGTAGTCGACGGCGAAGCCCCGCGCGTGCCGGACGGGCGTGTAGGCGGGCACCTCGGTGTCGTCGGGGTCGGCGAAGGAGCCGGCGTGGACGAAGCCGAAGTGGGCGACGTCCAGGAACCCTTCGACCTGGCGTCCGGCGAACGCGGCGACGTCGATGCTCGGGCAGGTGATCTGCTGGAAGCCGGGGTCGTCCCAGTGGGCCATCGCCGGGACGTCCGGTTCGTCCCCGGGGCGCAGGCACGTCCAGACCAGGCCGTACCGTTCGACGGCCGGGTAGGTCGCCAGATGCAGCCGGGCGGGGATCTTGGCGGTGGGGTGGGCGGGCACGGCGACGCATCTGCCCGCCCGGCCGAACTTCAGTCCGTGGTAGGCGCAGGAAACGCCGGAGCCGTCGCCGCGGCCCAGGCTGAGCGGGACGCCGCGGTGCGGGCAGACGTCCCCGGCGACGACCACTTCGCCGTCGGCCCGGTAGACGACGAGCGGCTCGTCGAGCAGCCGGACGGCGACGGGCGCGTCGCCGATCTCCCGGGCGAGCGCGACGGGATACCAGTGCCGGGCGAGGATCTGCCAGTCGTCGGGGTCGAACGTGCAGTCGCGGGGCGGGCCGAGCCGGGTTTCGGTCATCACGAATCCTCAACGGAACAGCGGACGGGGGAGGAGGCTCCGGGAGGACGGCCGGAGCCGTCAGCCCCGCACGTCCCCGTCGGCCGCTCTTCGCCCATGGGCGATCCGACCGCGCGTCCACGCGGAACGATGGACGAGGAACCGCACGTCAGTGATGATCCGCATCCGATTCCTCCTTCCCTTCCGCGTGGCGACGACCGACACGACAGTGCCCCGGCGACGTTGCCGATCGGTTGCCCGCCTGTTCCACGGCCGTTAAGCAAGCCCCCTTTCCGGACCGCCCGTCAGCCCCACGCGCGCGGCGAACCATCCACGGCGCGGAGCGGGCCGGTCGGCGGATCGGCCAAACAGGTGGGGCAAAAACCGCTTACTGGGGCATAGCGCTATGATCATCTGCGGTAAGCGGGGACTGACTTCCGGTCCCGTTCAGTCGAGGAATGGTCGTGGATTCGCCGTTGGACGTCGAGATCGAGGCGGCGTTCCGGGACGCGGCGTCCGGCTGCTTCTTCCTGGCCGGGACGCCCGCGAGCCGGCCCGAACTCTGGGACCGGTTCCTGCGCGGCGCGCTGGAGACCTACCGGCACTTCGGCGTGGAGTCCGCGCTGGAGTACCCGGCGATCCGGGACGGCGGGACGACCACCGGTTTCCTCGTCGGCCTCGACCCGGACGGCGCGGCCGTCGCCGGGCTGCGGATCCTCGGCCCCTACGCCGGGCTCGCGGACGTGCACGCGCTGCGCGCGTGGGCGGGCCGGCCC
>NZ_BAAGZI010000138.1:0-13615 GCF_054778695.1 Actinocorallia lasiicapitis | reverse complement strand
GGGCGCGGCCGCGGCCCGCGCGCACGGCACGGCCGAACTCGTCCTGGTGCATCTACCGCCCTACCCGGGGGAACGGCTGGAGGTCGGGCTCGGGCTGTCGGAGGAGCTCGTCGAGCTGACGGCCGTCCTCGACCGGCTGGAGGAGGTCGCCGCCGGAGTGCGGAGCGACGCGCTGCCCGTCCAGGTGCACGCCCGCTTCAGCGCCGACCCGGCCGGTGAGCTGGCCGCGTTCGTGGCGGCCGCCGACCCCGACGAGACCGTCGGCCCCTACGTCCCCGCCCCCCGTTGACCCTTTGGGAGCCTGTCATGCGCGGCATCGCCGACTACGAGTTCGTCCGCTCGCTCGGACAGGGCAACCACGGCGAGTTCTTCCTCGCCGCCCGGCCCGCGCGGCTGCCCGTCCAGGCCGACCAGGTGGCCGTCAAGGTGTGCGGCGGCACCGGTGAGGACGCCTTCCGGCGCGCCACCCGCGAACTCAAGGCGTTCGCGGTCGTGCAGTCACCCCATCTGGTGACCCTCTACGACGCCGGCCAGCAGGGCGGGATCTTCTACTACTCGATGGAGTACCTGCCCGGCGGCTCGCTCGCCGAGCCGGCCGCGCCCGTCAGCGGAGAACTCAAGATCAAGGCGGTGGCGTGCGCGGCGCTCGCCGCCCAGGCCCTGCACGACGCCGGGATCGTGCACCGCGACATCAAACCGGGGAACATGCTGCTGACCGGCGACGGCGCGAAGCTGTCCGACCTCGGGCTCGCCCAGGTGCTGACCCCGGGCGTCGAGGTGACGGGCATGGGGCGGATCAGCTCCGTCGAGTTCACCGACCCCGGGCTGCTGCGCGGCGACGAACCGTCCCCCGCCTCCGACGTGTGGTCGCTGGGCGCGTCCCTGCACTGGGCGCTGGCCGGCCGGGGCCTGTACGGCAGCCTCCCCACCGACGACGCCCTGCTGACGCTCCGCACCGTGCTGTCCACCACACCGGTGATCGCCCCGGACGTCCCCGACGCGCTCGCCGACCTGATCAGGAGCTGTCTCAAAGATCCAGGGGACCGCCCGACCGCCGCGCGGGTGGCCGCCGCACTGGGCTGATTCTTATCGGACCCCTACTCCGGGATCCCTAAACTGTGCGGGAGCATCCGCCCCTCCCGACTCTGGAGTCCCTTCTTGTCCAGCCGTCTCCGTCTCCTCGTCCCCGTCGTGGCCCTGCCGCTCCTGCTCACCGCCTGCGGCGGCGAGAAGAAGGACGACGCGCCCACGGCGAGCGCCGCTCCGTCCACCTCGGCGGCCGCCGCCCCGTCCGCGACGGCCTCGGCGTCGGCCTCCCCGACATTCGCGGGCACGGAGATCAAGGTCGAGATCACCGGCGGCAAGGTCACCCCGCGCCCGGCCACCAAGAAGATCGCCAAGGGCGCCGAGCTCAAGATCACGGTGATCAGCGACAAGGCCGACGAGCTGCACATCCACGGCTACGACAAGGGCGGCGCGCTCAAGCCGGGCCAGCCCCTGACGATCGAGTTCACCGCCGACCAGACCGGCACCTTCGAGGTCGAGACCCACGACTCCGGTCTGCTGCTCTTCCAGCTCCAGGTCTCCTGATGATCCTGGCGCACGGGATCGGCGGACGTCAGGACCTGCCGATCTCGTTCAGCTTCCTGCTGGCCGGGGCGTCGCTGGCGGTCCTGGTGTCGTTCCTGGCCCTCGGGTTCGTCTGGCAGAAGTCCCGGTTCCACGCCGACGCGGGACGTCCCGTGCCGGGCTGGCTCACGGCCGTCGCCGACTCCCGGGTCCTGCGGGCGCTGCTGGCGGCGTTCGGGCTGGTCGCGACGGCCGCCACGGTCGTCGCCGCGGCCGCGGGGCCCGGCGCGAACGCCAACCCCGCCCCCTGGACGATCTACATCCTATTCTGGGTGGGGATCGTCCCGCTGTCGCTGCTGTTCGGCCCGGTCTGGAAGCTGCTCAACCCGCTGCGCACCCTCCACCGCGGGATCGCCCTGCTCAGCGGCGGCAAGCCCCTCGCCGCGCTGCCCGCGTGGGTGGGATACTGGCCGTCCGCGGTGGGGCTGTTCGCGTTCACCTGGATGGAGCTGGTCCCGGCCAACCGGACCGACGGCCCGGCCCTGCTCACCTGGTTCGCGGTCTACGCGACGATCACTCTGGTCGCCTCGACGGTCTTCGGCGCCGCCTGGTTCGACAAGGCCGACCCGTTCGAGACCTACTCCAACTTCATCGGCAGGCTCGCCCCGATCGGCCGCCGCCCGTCCGACGGCCGGCTGGTCTTCCGCAACCCGTTCGACGGCCTGGTCGGCCTGCCCGAGGCGCCGGGACTGGTCATGACGATCGCCGTCATGCTCGGCTCGACGGCCTATGACGGTTTCTCCCGGAACATCTGGTGGATCACCCAGATCCAGTCGGGGGTCCTGCCGAAGACCCTGTACGCCACCCTCGGCCTGGTCACCTTGATCGCGCTGGTCGCCGTCACCTACTGGGCGTGCACCCGCCCGATCGGCCCGACGGCCCCCATGGCCCTGGCCCACTCCCTGATCCCGATCGCCGTCGGCTACGTCCTCGCCCACTACCTGACCCTCTTGATCACCGGCACCCAGCAGGCCCTGATCAACTGGTCGGACCCTCTAGGCACAGGCCACGACTACCTTTCCCTGGCAAACTTCACCGTAGACCCGGTCATCACCGACACGACCAGCGCCGCCCTCCGCGCAGGCGCGGTAGTCCTAGGCCACGTCCTGGGCGTCTTCGCCGCCCACGACCGAGCCATAGCCCTCCTCCCCCGCCGCCGAGCCCTCACCGGCCAGCTCCCCCTCCTCGTCCTCATGGTCCTCTACACCATCGGCGGCCTCACCCTCCTCTTCACCGCCTGACAGTGAGCACGCGACCCGCAAGGACGTCAAAGGCCCGGCCCTCATCGATCTGAGGGCCGGGCCTTGCCGTGGCATCAGCTGTCGAAGCCCAGGCCCAGGCGGTCTAGGGTGCGGAGCCAGAGGTTGCGTTTGCCGGCGTTGCGGTCGGCTTGGGCGATGGACCAGCGGGTGAGCTGGATGGCGCCGAAGCGGAACGGTTCGGGCGGGAACGGGAACGGCTTGGAGCGGACCATCTCCAGGCGCTGGCGTTCGGTCACCTCGCCGGGCTTCAGGCCGACGCCCAGGTTGTCGAGGATGACGTTCGCGCCGAACCGTGTCGACCCGACGCCCAGACCCGTGTAGCCGACGGCGTAGGCCAGGTTCCCGCCGAGCGCCTTGCCGTAGAAGGCGCAGAACCGGGAGCAGGTGTCGATGACCCCGCCCCAGCTGTGCGAGAAACCGACCCCTTCGAGCTGCGGGAACGTGGTGAAGAACTGCGACGACAGCAGCGCGAAGGTCTCCGGCCGGCGTTCCAGTTCCTCGCGGAGCCCGTTGCGGAAGTGGTAGATCGCGTCGTAGCCGCCCCACAGGATCCGGTTGTCGGACGTCAGCCGGAAGTAGTGGAACTGGTTGGCGCAGTCGCCGATGCCCTGCCGGTTCCGCCAGCCGATGGAGTCCATCTGCTCGGCCGTCAGCGGCTCGGTCATGAGCGCGTAGTCGTACACCGGCACCAGATAGTTCTTGAGCCGTTTGAGCAGCGGCGGGAACACGCCGGTGCCGAGCGCGACCTTAGCGGCGCTGATCTTCCCGTAGGGCGTGGTCAGTTCGACGCGGCGGCCGTTGCTGATCCCGGTGACCTCGGTCCGCTCGTAGATCCGGACGCCGAGCGACGCGCACGCCTCACGCAGGCCCCACGCCAGTTTGGCGGGGTTGAGCATGGCGGCGCCGTCGACGTCCCACACGCCGCCCAGATAGGTCGGGGAGTTGATCTCCGCGCGGACCTGCTCCTGGTCGAACAGCCGCATGTCGTGGCCGAGCCGGGTGCCGTGCTCGGCCTCCTCGGCGAGGTCGGCGAGCTGCCAGTCCTCGGTGGCGACGAGCAGTTCACCGGTCGGCTCGTACTCGCAGTCGATGCCGTACTGGGCGACGGTCGCGGCGATCCCGGCGAGGTTCTCCTGGCCGAGCCGCTCCAGCGTGGTGATCTCTTTGGGCCAGCGGGCCATGCCGTTCCACAGGCCGTGGGTGAGGGAGGCGGAGCAGAATCCGCCGTTGCGGCCCGAGGCCGCGCCCCCGATCCGGTCCTTCTCGACGAGCACGACGTCGAGGGACGGGTCGCGTTCCTTGGCCATCAGCGCGGTCCACAGACCGGTGTAGCCGCCGCCGATGACGACGAGGTCGCAGGTGGTCGTCTCCACCAGCGACGGGTAGGGCTCAGGTCGAGCCGGGTCTTGCAGCCAGAACGGTGTCGGCTCCGCCTCGGCGAGAGCCTTGAGCGCGTTCACATTTCCCTTCTCCTGTGCCCCCTGGGCGCCCGGCCGGAGTCCGATCTTGTCGATCGGAGGCTCTCCGGCCGGGCACTAGGGTCACTTCTCAGGTGGTGCGGCGGCGGGATCTGACCACGTTGACGATCGCGATCAGGACGCCGACAGCGAAGATCAACGTCCCCATGACGTTGACCTGGGGGGGTGTTCCCGTGCGTGTGGAGCTCCACACCCACAGGGGGAAGGTCACCGTTGACCCGCTGGTGAAGTTGGTGATGACGAAGTCGTCGATCGACAGGGCGAACGCGAGCATCGCACCGGAGACCACACCAGGCATGATCATCGGCAAGGTGACCAGCCGGAACGTCTCCCAGGAGGAGGCGCCCAGGTCTGCGGCGGCCTCTTCCACGGACGGGTCCATCCCGACGACGCGGGCACGCACGGTGACCGCGACGAAGGCGATGGAGAACATCACGTGGGCGACCAGGATGGTCGCGAAGCCGCGCGGGGTGTTCAGGGTGACGAACATGGACAGCAGCGAGGAGCCCATGACGAGTTCGGGCGAGGAGATCGCCGCGAACAGCACCAGGTTCGACAGCCCTTTGCCGCGGAACCGGTAGCGTCCGAGGGCGATGCCGGCCATGGTGCCGATCACCGTCGTGATGACCGTGCTCAGGGCAGCGATCACCAGCGAGTTGATCAGCGCCTGGGTGAGGTCCTCCTTGTCGAACAAGTGGACGTACCACTTGAACGTGAACCCTTCCCAGACGAAGTTCTGCTTGCTGCTGGTGTCGTTGAACCCGAACAGGATCATGACGGCGATCGGCAGGACCAGCCAGCCGATCAGCACCCAGGTGTAGGCGTGGAGCCCGCGTCCCTTATTGCTCATTTGGTCGCCGCCGCCTCGAGGACGTCCTCGGTGCCGAGGGCCTTGGCGTAGAGGAAGATGCCGATCAACAGGATCCCCATCAGCATGAACGACAGGGCCGAGGCCATCGGGTAGTCGCTGTTGTTGAAGTACTCGGTCTGGATGATGTTGCCGATCATGACGTTGTTCGGGCCGCCCAGCACGTCCGCGTTCACATAGTCCGCGGAGATCGGGATGAAGGTCATGATCACGCCGGCGAACACGCCGGGCAGCGACAGCGGGAAGACCACCCGGAGCATGGTCTGCAGCCGCGACGCGTACAGGTCCTGCGCCGCCTCGATCACCCGGAAGTCGATCTTCTCGAGGGCGACGTAGATGGGTAGCACCATGAAGGGCAGGAAGTTGTAGGTCAGCCCGCCGATCACCGCGGCGGTGGTGCCGAGGATGTGGAAGTCCTCGGGCACGACGCCCCAGCTCTTGAGGTTGCCCAGCAGGATCCCGTTGTCGGCGAGGACGAACTTCCAGGAGACCGTCCGCAGGATGAACGAGACGAAGAACGGCAGGAGCAGCAGGAACAGGTAGGCCGACTTGCGGCTGCCCGCCTTGAACGCGATCCAGTAGGCGGCCGGGTAGGCGAGCGCGATGCACAGGCCCGTGGCCAGCAACCCGTACCAGAGCGACCGCAGCAGCTTGTCGCCGTAGAGATCGAGGCCCTCGGTGTAGTTCTGCCAGTGGAACGTCATCGCGAAACCGTCGACGATGTTGCCCGTCATCAGTGAGAAGGACAGCATCATGACCAGCGGAATCGCGAAGAAGGCCAGCAGCCAGAACCCCGCGGGCAGGATCATCAGGTACGGCGTGAGACGACTCCGCACTACGACCCCTGGGGGATGGGGGTGAAGACCTTCTGGTACTGCTCCTTCTCGGTCTGGTTCAGGGTGCGGTAGCGGCGCAGCTTGGCCATGTCCTCGGCCGTCGGGTACACCAGCGGGCTGGCCACCAGGGACTCCAGGGACTCCTTGGCCTCACCCTTCGCGGCGTCGGCGTCCTTCTGGATGAACGCCTTGGTCGCGGGGACCGGGGTGATGTAGTTGATGTACTCCGTGAGCGTCGCGTTGTTCCGCGGGTCGTAGAGCCAGTTGATCAGCTCGAGCGCGTCGACCGGGTTCTCGGCGGTCTTCGGGATGCACAGGTTGTCGGTCCAGATCGTGCCGCCCTCTTCGGGGATCACGAACTTCACCTCGGGGCCCGCGAGGCTGTAAGCGTCACCGGACCAGGCCATGGTGATCCAGACGTCGCCCTTGGTGACGGCCTCGATGTAGTCCTGGGTGTAGTACTTACGCACCAGCGGCCGCTGCTCACGCAGCTTGTCGGCGGCCTTCTCCCAGTCCTCGGGCGTGGACTTCTCGGGGTCGACGCCCAGCAGGAACAGGCCGACGTTGCCGAGCTCCTGCGAGTCGGCCATCATGCCGATCTTGCCCTTGTACTTCGGGTTGAACAGGTCGGCCCACTTGGTGATGGGCTCCTTGACGTACTTGGTGTTGACCGCGATGCCGGTGATACCCGAGACGTAGGGGATCGTGAAGGCGTTGTTCGGGTCGTAGCTCGGGTTCTTGAACGACTCGCCGGCGTTGGTCGCGAAGTTCGGCAGCTTGCTGTGGTCGAGGGGCGCCAGGTAGCCGAGCTGACGGGTCTGCTCGAGCTGGATGCCGTTCGACATGACCATCAGGTCGAAGTCGATCGACTGGTTCGCACGGAGCGGAGCGTCGATCTTGCCGAACCACTCGGCGTTCTCGTTGATGACTTCCTTGTAGGTGACCGCGATGCCGGTGGCCTTGGTGAAGGCCTTCAGCGTGGTGCGGTCGTCCTCCATGTAGCCGACCCAGTTCGCCCAGTTCAGCTTGTTGTTCTTGGTCTTGCCGGCCCAGTACTTCTCGACGTCGGACTGCGCGACCTTGTCCTTGCCGCCCTGGCCCTCGACACCGCACGCGGCGGCGGCCAGGCCGACGACGCCGATGCCCATCAGCTTGAGGAAGTCGCGCCGCTGGGTGAGGCCGCGCTGAAGAAGGGGGTTGATCTCGGTCATGGTCATGCTCCGATGGCGTAGGAGTGGCGCGGTTCCCACGACAGCCACACCGAGTCTCCTCGTACGGCGATGTCGTCGCTGTTGTTGGCGTTCTGGGTGAACACCACGAAGTCCGCTCCGTTGGAGGTGCGGACGTTGTAGTTGGTGGAGGTGCCCAGGTAGATGACCTCGGTGACGGTGCCGCGGATCCGCGAGCAGCCGGGGCGGGGAGCCGCCACCGTCATGTCGATCTTCTCCGGGCGGACCGTCAGCTCCAGCTCGCCGCCCACCGCGACAGCGGCCGTCGGCACGACGATGTTCTCGTCGGCGCCCAGCGCGATCACGGCGTTCCCGTCGATGATCTCGGTGACCGTGCCGCCGAGCAGGTTCGAGGTGCCGATGAAGCCCGCGACGAACTTGGTCGCCGGGTTCTCGTAGATCGCACGCGGGGAACCGAGCTGCTCGACGACGCCGTCGTTCATGACCGCGATGCGGTCGCTCATGGTGAGCGCCTCGCCCTGGTCGTGGGTGACGAAGACGAAGGTGATGCCGACTTCGCGCTGGATGCGCTTGAGCTCGACCTGCATGTTCTGGCGGAGCTTGAGGTCCAGCGCGGCGAGCGGCTCGTCCAGCAGGAGCGCGCGCGGCTTGTTGACCAGGGCGCGGGCCAGGGCGACGCGCTGCTGCTGGCCGCCGGACAGCTCCTTGGGACGGCGCTTCTCGCGGCCCGTCAGTCCGACGATCTCCAGGATCTCGCCGACGCGGCGGGCGATCTCGCCCTTCTCCACGCCCTTGCGCTTGAGCCCGAAGGCCACGTTGTCGGCGATGCTCATGTGCGGGAACAGGGCGTACGACTGGAACACCATGTTCACGTCGCGCTTGTTCGGCGGAACCCCGACCACGTTCTTGCCGTGGAGGTAGACCTCGCCTGAGGTCGGCTCGTCGAACCCTGCGATCATCCGCATGGTCGTCGTCTTGCCGCAGCCGGAAGGCCCGAGCATCGAGAAGAACTCGCCCTCACCGATCTCCATGTTCACGCCTTTGACGGCCTGCACGGTCTCGCCGTGCGACATGAACGACTTGGTGATGTTCACCAGCTGGATGGCGGGGAGGATATCGGGTGCTGTTCCGGGAACGGCGGACTGGATCTCCGTCATTACCACTTGTTCCTTCTGGGGGTTGTGCGCGGTCCCTCCGCGGCCGGGGATCGGCCGCGGAGGGGATGGAGCGTGGAGCCTGGAGGTGATGGAGCCTGGAGCGAGGAAGCAGGGTATGCGA
The DNA here is from genome assembly GCF_054778695.1 of Actinocorallia lasiicapitis. NCBI lineage: Bacteria > Bacillati > Actinomycetota > Actinomycetes > Streptosporangiales > Thermomonosporaceae > Actinocorallia > Actinocorallia lasiicapitis. The sequence continues at coordinate 5,074 of NZ_BAAGZI010000138.1, read as the reverse complement.
CTAGGCGCCGATGTAGTGCATGACGTGCTTGATCCGGGTGTAGTCCTCGAATCCGTACATCGACAGGTCCTTGCCGTACCCGGAGTGCTTGAAGCCGCCGTGCGGCATCTCGCTGATGAACGGGATGTGCGTGTTGACCCACACCGCGCCGAAGTCCAGGGCCTTGGTCATCCGCATCGCGCGACCGTGGTCCTTGGTCCACACCGACGCGGCGAGGGCGTACTTGACGCCGTTGGCCCAGCGGACCGCCGTCTCCTCGGTGTCGAACGACTGGACCGTGATGACCGGGCCGAAGATCTCGTTCTGGATGTGCTCGTCGTCCTGCTTGAGGCCGGAGATGACGGTCGGGGCGAAGAAGTAGCCCGACTCGCCGACCTGGTGGCCACCGGTCTCGATCTTGGCGTGGGCGGGCACGCGGTCGATGAAGCCCTGGACCTGGGCGAGCTGGTTGGCGTTGTTGACCGGGCCGTAGAAGGCGTCGGCGTCGTCGGGGCCCGCGGTCTTGAGGTCCGCGGCGGCCGCGGCCAGCGCGGCGGTGAACTCCGCCGCGATCGACTCGTGGACGAGCACGCGGGTGGCGGCCGTGCAGTCCTGGCCGGCGTTGAACAGGCCGGCTCCGGCGATGCCCTCGGCGGCCGCGGCGATGTCGACGTCCTCGAAGACGACGACGGGCGCCTTGCCGCCCAGCTCCAGATGGACCTTCTTCAGGTCGCGCGCGGCGGCCGCGGCGACCTCCATGCCCGCCCGGACCGAGCCGGTGATCGACACCATCTGCGGGATGGGGTGCTCGACCAGCGCTCGGCCGGTGTCGCGGTCACCGCAGATCACGTTGAAGACGCCCGGCGGCAGGAACTCGTTCGCGATCTCCGCGAGGAGCAGCGTGGAGACCGGCGTGGTGTCCGACGGCTTGAGCACGACGGTGTTGCCCGCGGCCAGCGCCGGGGCGAACTTCCACACCGCCATCATCATCGGGTAGTTCCACGGCGCGACCTGCGCGCAGACGCCGATCGGCTCGCGCCGGATCGAGGAGGTGTGGTCGGCCATGTACTCGCCGGTCGACTTCCCCTCCAGCATCCGGGCGGCGCCCGCGAAGAAGCGGATGTTGTCGACCATGGGCGGGATTTCCTCGTCCATGGTCAGCTGGATCGGCTTGCCGGTGTTCTTGCACTCCGCGGCGACGATCTCGTCCGCGCGAGCTTCGATCGCGTCAGCGATCTTGAGCAGCGCGAGGCTGCGGTCTTTCGGGGTGGCGTCGCGCCAGCCTGGGAAGGCGGCTTGCGCCGCCTCGAAAGCGGCGTCAACCTCCGCTGCGCTCGAAACCGGTGCCTGCGCGTAAACTTCGCCGGTCGCCGGGTCGATCACGTCGCTGTACCGGCCGTCTTTGGCCTCGACGTACTCTCCGTTGACGAAGTTGCGCAGGAGCGCCTTGCCGGTCATCTTCGACCTCCGAGTGTGTCCTGTGTCGCACTGACCTTGGCAGAGCATAACCCTTTCAACAAGTGATTCCGTTGTTACGATCACATTTCGCAACGAAATCCCTTGTAGCGGGGCGCTCTGAGGACGCGATGCCGCAGCGAAACTGCGGTACCTTACGGCACCTGTGAGGCTATGCGGCCCGCAGAACCCCGGCGAACCGGAAGGATGGGCCACATGAGCGAGCCCCACCCCCGCAACGGCCGCGTCCACCTCGATGAGACCTCAAAGCAGATCATCGAGCAACTACAGGAGGACGGCCGGCGCTCTTATGCCGCGATCGGCAAGGCCGTGGGCCTGTCCGAGGCGGCCGTCCGCCAGCGGGTGCAGCGGCTGCTCGACACCGGGGTGATGCAGATTGTGGGCGTCACCGACCCTCTCATGCTGGGCTTCTCACGCCAGATGATGATCGGGATCAAGTGCGAGGGCGATCTCCAGGAGGTCGCCGACCGGCTCGCCGAGATGACCGAGATCGACTATGTGGTGATCACCGCGGGCTCGTTCGACCTGCTGGTCGAGCTGGTCGCCGAGACCGACGACCAGCTCCTGGAGCTGCTGGGCCGGATCCGCGCGGTGCCGACCGTCGTCTCGACGGAGAGCTTCGTCTACCTGAAACTGCGCAAGCAGACCTATTCCTGGGGTACCAGGTAGGCGATTCCGGGCGTACCTTGAGTCTTGTCAGGAGAGGAGGCCCGATGACGGACCTCGGCTTCGGCGCCACGGAGGAAGAGGCGAACATCATCCGCAAGGCCGCCGAACTCCAGGGCTGGACGGTCGGCCAGTACATCCTCAGCACGGTCCTGGACCGCGCCGAACGCGACCTGCACACCGACGCCGCCCTGCGGTCCGACTGGGACCAGATCTACCCCAGCTCGGCCGAGCCCTTCACCTCGATGTTCGACGCCCTGTCGGACTAGACGCCCTGTCGGACTAGAGGGCACCGGCGATCCTCGCGGCGTAGTCCGACGCCTCCGCGTCCGAATCGTACTTGCGGCGCGGCCAGAAGAACCCGCGCAGCCCGTCGCCCTTGGTCCTGGGCACGATGTGGACGTGCAGATGCGGGACGCTCTGGCTGACCCGGTTGTTCAGCGCCACGAAAGTCCCGCCCGCGCCCAGCCCGCTCTCGACGGCCCCGGCGAGCCGTCTGGCGGCGGCGAACACGGGCTCGACCAGGTCGGGCGGCAGGTCCGTCAGGGTCTCGTAGTGGAGCCGCGGCACCAGCAGCACATGCCCTTTGAACACGGGCCTGGTGTCCAGGAACGCCACACAGCCGGGCTCGTCGAGCACCCGGAACGCGGGCGCGCCCGCGACGATCGCGCAGAACACGCAGTCGGCCATCCGGCCACCCTAGCCTCCTGATCTTCGATGGCTCCTGACCTTCGGCCGCCCGGTATTGTTCGGCGGCACAATTCCGCCGTCACCTCTTGAAGATACCGACCGGTTGGTATGTACTCCTCCCTGTGTCCCTCCTCCTGCCGATGGTGATCTTCGCTTTCGCGGCGTTCGCCCAGGCCGTCACCGGTTTCGGCTTCGCTCTGGTCGCCGTCCCGCTGCTGACTCTGGTCGTTGATCCGCGCGCCGCCGTCGTCGCCTCGACCCTGGTGTGCCTCGCCCAGACGTCCTCCGCCGTCGCCCGGCACCGTCGCGACGTCCACTGGCCGGCGGCCGTCCGTCTCCTGGCCGCCGCCCTGCTGGGGATGCCGTTCGGTCTGCTGGTGCTGCGCTACGCCCCGGCCCCTGTCCTGGCGGTGGTGATCGCCGCGGTCAGCCTGGCCTGCACCGTCCTGGTCGCCGCGAAGCTCCGCCTGCCCGCCACCCCGCCCTACGTTCTGGCCGCGGGCGCTCTCTGCGGCGTCCTGGCCACCTCGACCGGCACCAACGGCCCCCCGCTGGTCGCCGCCCTCCAGTCCATGTCCTTCACCCCGCCCCGTTTCCGCGCCACCCTCGCGGTCGTCTTCACCGCCTGCGCCGCCGTCTCCCTCACCGGCTTCACCGCCACCGGCCTCCTCACCCCCACCCCCCTCCTCCTGGCCGCCTCCGCCCTCCCCGTCACCCGCCTCGCCGCCCACCTCGGCGACCGCCTCACCCCCCACATCAACCCCACCCTCTTCCACCGCCTGGTCCTCACCACCCTCACCGCCGGCACCTGCGCCGCCCTAGCCAACACCCACCCCTGACCTCTAATCGGCGACCGGCCGCCAGGAACGGGCCGCCCGGAGCGCCGAGCGGCCGGCCAGGAGCGCGATCAGCAGAGCGGTGAGGCACGTGGCGGACGACACCGACAGGAGCAGGACCCAGTCCAGGTGGCTCTCCTGGACCGTCGCGATGAAGTAGAGCCCGTGCCAGGCCGCCAGGACGGTGCCGAAGAGCGCCGAGAGAAAGATCGGCACGGCCAGATGCCAGAACGCGACCCCTCGGAAAAGCGACGGCCGGTCGGTCAGCACGGTCAGCGGGGCCAGCGCGGCGCCGAAGCGCAAGAACTCCGCCGCCACCGAGATCAAGGCCGACAGGAGCAGCAGCCCGATCCCGCAGAGCCCGCCGAGGAAGATCCACGGACCCATCCGCGCCACCTCGTAGCCGTTGCCGATCGCCGACTGCCAGGGCACGTCGACGGTGGGGTGCCTGAAGGAGCGCCATGCCGCGGCGGTCACGGCCTGCCGCTGGCCGCGCGGTCCAAGGACCACGAGCTCGCGGGCGCCGTCGATCGGCGCCGTCTCCAAGAAGGTCGACGCCCGGGCCGGCCAGACGGCCTGGCGGAGCCTCGGATCGGTGGTGGGGACACGACCAGCGGGGCACGGCAGCCTCGCGGCCCGCAAGGCCGGGCACGGAGCGGCGAACACGACGCTCACCCGAAGGTCATCCCCCTGCTGCCGCTCGGTCGTCCGCAGAGCGATCGCGGTCGAACCCCGCGGCAGGGAGCCGGCGAAGGCCGTGACGTCGCCGTCGCGCACCCCCACCCGCAGCACGGTGTCACCGAAGGTCCGCTCACCCGCCCTGGTCTCCGGCGCCGCGCGCTCCTCGAACCGGTCCGACCAGACCTGGAGCTGGCAGACCAGCCCCAGCCCGACGATCAGCGCGGCGCCCATCCGCACACAGACACCCGGATGGGCGGCGGCCCACCGGCCGCCGATCAGCATCGCCGGACGTCCGCTCCCCCACCGGACCATCAGCCGCCCGAGGTGCCGGGCCGCCAAGCCCGCCACCGAAGGCAGGCTCGCCCAGAGCAGGATCGTCCCCGCCAGGTACAGCAGAAAACCGGAATTCCCGTGGAGCCGGGACGCGCTCACCACGGTCGCGACGGCCACGGGGAACAGCGCCGGACGCCACCAGGGCAGCCGTCCGGCGAGAGGCCGCGGCCGGACCGTGCCCGGACGGCGTTCGACCGCGTTCAACAGCACCGCGGCGAGCAGGCAGAGCGCCAGGGCGCCGCACCATCCCGCGGCGAGCAGCACCGCGCCGTCCCTGAGGTGGGCGGCGGTGAGGGAGAACCCCGTGCCCGGCACCCCGACGTCCCGCGTCAGGAAGGGTGCCAGCGGCGGCAGCGCCAGCGCACAGCCGAGGAGCCCCGGCGGGCTCGCCTCGCCGAGGTCGAGCAGGGCCC
>NZ_BAAGZI010000137.1:0-13732 GCF_054778695.1 Actinocorallia lasiicapitis | reverse complement strand
CACGACGGCCGCTGACAGGGCGATGCGCATCGGCCGATTGTCGCGGCGGTCCGGACGGCCGCGGGTCAGCCGGACCCCAAGCCCAGGCAAAGATCACCCGGGCCGGGGCCGGTCGGTTCAGACGGCCGCGGGATCGGGGTCTGGCTCGGGGTTGCGGGAGCAGAGCGCGTCCGGGCCGTCGGCCTGCGGCGGCAGGTCGCCGTCCTCGAGATAGGCCGACACCAGGGCGCGCAGGCACTTGTTGCCGAGGGCGTCGGCGTGGTTGCCGCCGCCCGACTCGACCACGAGCCGCGACTCGGGGAACAGCGCGTGCGTCTCCAGGGCGCCCGGGTACGGGGTGGCGGCGTCACCGGTGGCGGCCGTCAGCAGGATCTCGGCGCCGGTGCCGCCGATCTTCGGCGGGACGGTGCCGTGGGTCGGCCAGAACATGCACGGCGCGTTGAACCAGAGGTTCGACCAGACGTTGTAGCGCAGCCCGGAACGGTACTGGCGGAGCGCGTCGTACTTCCAGGTCGCCCAGTCCGTCGGCCAGGCGGTGTCGGCGCACTCGACGGCCACGTACATCGTGTACTCGTTCGCGTCCTGCGGCCTGGGCGGGGCGACGAGCTCGGTCAGCGCCTGCTCGTCGCGGTCGTGGAACCAGCGCGACAGCAGGTCGGCCGTGGCGCTCCAGCTCCAGTCGCCGTAACCGGACCTCAGCACGGCGTCGTCGAACTCCGACGGGCCGATCCGGCCGACCGGGTTCCGCTTCAGCGCGTCGCGCATCCCGTAGTAGGAGAGCTCGACCCGGCGGCGGGTGTCGCCGAGGCCGAACCGGTCGTCGTGCTCGGCGATCCAGGACAGGAACGCGCCGAACCGCTGCTCGAACGCGACGTTCTGCTCCAGGTTCGCCTGGTACCAGGCGTCCGACGGTTTGACGACGCCGTCGAGGACCATCCGCCGCACCCGCTGGGGGAACATCGTCGCGTAGACGGAGCCCAGATAGGTGCCGTAGGAGTAGCCGAAGTAGTTGATCTGCGCGACGCCCAGTGCCCGCCGCAGGGACTCCAGGTCGCGGGCGCTGTTCGCGGTCGTGAGATGCGGCAGCAGCTCACCGTGATGGGCGGCGCAGTCGTCGGCGAACCGCTTCGCCCGGTCCAGCCAGACCTGCTCCTCGGCTTCGTTCGCCGGCACGTAGTCGGGGCGCGGCGCTTCCTGTGGGTGCATGTACGACGGGTCGCAGGTGACGGCCGGGACGCTCGCGCCGACCCCGCGCGGATCGAACCCGATCCAGTCGTACCGGTCGGCGATCCGCTTCGGCAGCCCCAGCGCGGTGCTGACCGCGACCGTCAGCCCGGACGCTCCGGGGCCGCCCGGGTTGGCGAGCACGACGCCCTGGTAGTGGTCGGAGTCGGTGTGCACCAGCCGGCTGACCGCGAGCCGCAGCTTCGGCCCGGCGGGGTCGGTGTAGTCGCGCGGCACCTCGAGGGTGCCGCACAGCACCTGGCGTCCGGAGTCCTGCAGGGTCATGCACGGCCGCCAGCCGAAGGAGGCGGCATGTGCCGTGGCGGGAGCCGTCGGCGCGGCGGCCAGCAGCAGGGCGGCGGTCCCGGTGACCGCGAGTGATCGTTTCCACACGCTGGTGTTCTACCGCGCGGAAACGGTGGAGCGGTCCCGGCGGGAGGCCGGTTTACCGAATCAGGAGGAGGCGACGACCTGCACGCCGGGGCCGCTGTCGTCGTCCAGGTCGACCTCGATGCCCATCGCTTCGGCGATCTTCAGGGCCTCTTCGATGAGGGTCTCGACGATCTGGTCCTCCGGGACGGTCTTGACGACCTCGCCCTTGACGAAGATCTGCCCCTTGCCGTTGCCGGACGCCACGCCCAGATCGGCCTCGCGGGCCTCGCCGGGACCGTTCACGACACAGCCCATGACCGCGACGCGCAGCGGAACCGGGAACCCCTGGAGCCCGGCGGTGACCCGCTCGGCGAGGGTGTAGACGTCCACCTGGGCGCGGCCGCAGGACGGGCAGGACACGATCTCCAGACCGCGTTCGCGCAGCCCGAGCGACTCCAGGATCTGGTTGCCGACCTTGATCTCTTCGACCGGCGGGGCCGACAGGGAGACCCGGATGGTGTCACCGATGCCCTGGGACAGCAGCGCGCCGAACGCCACCGCCGACTTGATGGTGCCCTGGAAGGCGGGGCCCGCCTCGGTGACGCCCAGGTGCAGCGGGTAGTCGCACTTGGCGGCGAGCTGCCGGTACGCCTCGATCATCACGACCGGGTCGTTGTGCTTGACGGAGATCTTGATGTCCTGGAAGCCGTGCTCCTCGAACAGCGAGCACTCCCAGAGCGCCGACTCCACCAGCGCCTCGGGCGTGGCCTTGCCGTACTTCTCCAGCAGGCGCTTGTCGAGCGAGCCCGCGTTGACGCCGATCCGGATCGGGACGCCCGCGCCCTGCGCGGCACGCGCGATCTCGCCGATCTTGTCGTCGAACTTCTTGATGTTGCCCGGGTTCACCCGGACGGCCGCGCAGCCGGCGTCGATCGCGGCGAACACGTACTTCGGCTGGAAGTGGATGTCGGCGATGACCGGGATCGGGGACTTCTTCGCGATCGCGGCCAGCGCGTCGGCGTCGTCCTGCGAGGGACACGCCACGCGCACGATCTGACAACCGGACGTCGCGAGCTCGGCGATCTGCTGGAGGGTCGCGTTGACGTCCGCGGTGAGCGTCGTCGTCATGGACTGCACGGAGACGGGCGCGTCACCGCCGACCGGCACCGAACCGACCATGATCTGGCGGGACTTGCGGCGAGGGGCCACCTGGGGGGCGGCGGGGCGGATCTTCGGCAGACCGAGTTCGACGCTCATACGCCCTATTGTGTCAGCCTTGCACGGGTGCTCTCGCGCGCCCAGGCGTCCGCGGCCAGCACATCTTCCAGAGTTGGTGTCCCGATTGGTGTGTGTTCGCCCACAATTTCGGCCACGGTGTCGACGATTCCGAGAAACGGAAGCCTGTCGTTGAGGAAAGCGTCGACACACTCCTCGTTGGCCGCGTTGTAGACCGCGGGCGCGGTGCCGCCCGCCGCGCCCACCTGCTTGGCCAGCGCGACCGCGGGGAACGCCTCGTCGTCGAGCGGGGCGAACTCCCAGGTGTGCGAGCGGCTCCAGTCGATGCCGTAGGACGCGCGCTCGATCCGGTGCGGCCAGGTCAGGCCCAGCGCGATCGGCAGGCGCATGTCCGGCGGGCTGGCCTGCGCCATCGTCGAGCCGTCGGTGAACTCCACCATCGAGTGGACGACCGACGACGGGTGCACCATCACCGTGATCCGGTCGAAGGGCACGTCGAACAGCAGATGCGCCTCGATCACCTCCAGCCCCTTGTTGACCAGGGTGGCGGAGTTCACGGTGATGACCGGGCCCATCGCCCACGTCGGGTGGTTCAGGGCGTCGGCGACCGTGACCTCGGCCAGTTCGGCGCGGGACCGGCCGCGGAACGGGCCGCCGCTGGCCGTCACGACCAGCCGGCGGACCTCGCGCGGCTCGCCGGCGAGCAGGCACTGGGCGAGCGCCGAGTGCTCGGAGTCGACCGGGACGATCTGCCCCGGCTTCGCCTTGGCCTTCACCAGCGGGCCGCCGATGATCAGCGACTCCTTGTTGGCGAGGGCGAGCGTGCTGCCGGCGTCCAGGGCCGCCAGGGTGGAGGCCAGGCCGAGCGCGCCCGTGACGCCGTTCAGCACCACGTCACAGGGGTGGGCGGCGACCGCGGCGACCGCCTCGGGCCCCGCCACGATCTTCGGGATGCGGTAGTCGCCGCTCGCGTAGCCGCGCTTGGCCGCCTCGGCGTAGAAGGCGAGCTGGAGGTCCTGCGCGGCCGTCGCCTTCGCGACCGCCACGACCTCGGGCTGGAATCTGAGGGCCTGTTCGGCCAGCAGATCGACCCGGCCGCCGCCCGCCGCGAGCGCGACCACCCGGAAGTTCTCCGGGTTCTCCGCGATCACGTCGAGGGCCTGAGTTCCGATCGACCCGGTCGACCCGAGCACCACCACGTCTGTCACGGTTACATTCTTCCCGGGCGACCTCATGGCGATGCAAGTTCACCAAAAGTAGCCGCGTGGACACGCGCAGTGCTGCACACTGCTGTTCCCATGGGGACGGAGAGCTGGCCGGCGAAGGCCGCCATGGCGATGCTGGGGATCGTGCCGATCGCTCCGCTGGGGCTCTGCCTGGTCGGCGGGCCCGCTCCCGTCGTCACCCACGAACTCCAGGTCACCAGCGCCCGGCAGGTGCTGCGCTACTGGACCCTCGACCGGATGGAGCGGGCCGTCGCCCCGGCGCGCGAGCAGCGGTCCGGGCTGACCGCCGGGTTCTATCCGCAGGAACGGCGCGCGCCGTCCGCGCGGAGCACGGGGGAGCTGTGGCCGTCCGGCCGCGGCGACGTGCGCAGGACCGTCGGCAAGGTGTTCTTCACCATGAACGGCAAGGACTTCCTGTGCTCGGCCGCGACCGTCCGCAGCACCAACCGCGACCTCGTGGTGACGGCCGGGCACTGCGCGAAGAACGGCAAGGGGCCCTGGGCCGAGAACTGGATCTTCGTCCCCGGCTACCGGGACGGCGCGGGGCCCGAAGGCGGCTACACGGCGCGCCGGATGTTCGTCGCCGACCGGTGGACCAAATCCGGCGACGACGACTACGACGTCGCGATGGTGGCGCTCGCGCCCGCCGACGGCGAGCACGTCACCGACGCCGTCGGCGGCAACCCCATCGCGTTCGAGCAGCCGCGCGGCCGGCAGGTGTACGGGTTCGGCTACCCCGCCGCCGGACGGTACGACGGGGAACGCCTCGCCTACTGCAGCGGCCGCCCGGCGTCCGACCCGCACAAGGCGACCGACGCCGAGGGACTGCACTGCGACATGACCCAGGGCTCCAGCGGCGGGCCGTGGCTGCGGAACTTCGACCCCCGCACCGGCACGGGGGTCATCACCTCGGTGAGCAGCTTCAAGTACGCCGACGACGACGTCACCATGTACGGCCCGTACTTCGGCTCCGCCATCCGCCGCCTGTACGAACAGGCCGAGAAGGGCTGAGGCCCCCCGATCAGAGGGGCAGGCCGGTGACGACCATGACCTTCTCGTAGGTGTAGTCGGCCATCGTGCTGGCGACGCCCTCACGGCCCACACCCGACTCCTTGACGCCGCCGTACGGCATCTGGTCGGCGCGGTAGGACGGGACGTCGCCGATGATGACGCCGCCCACCTCCAGTTCACGGCGCGCCTTGAACGCGGTGTCGAGGCTGCGGGTGAAGACACCCGCCTGGAGCCCGAACCTGGAGTCGTTGACCTTGGCGAACGCCTCGTCGACGGTGGCCGCCCGCTCGATGATCATGACGGGGCCGAAGACCTCCTCGCAGGAGACCTCGGCGTCGGCGCGGACGTCGGTGAGGACGGTCGGAGCGTAGCTGGCGCCGTCGCGGGTGCCGCCCGTCTGGACGGTGCCGCCCGAGTTGTTCACCCAGGCTTCGACGCGCTTGGCGGCGTCCTCGCTGATGAGCGGGCCGACCTGGGTCTTGTCGTCCCATGGGTCGCCGGTGACCAGGCTCTCGACCGCGCTGACGATCTTCGGTACGAGCCGGTCGTAGGTGTCGCCGACGGCGTACACGCGCTGCACCGCGATACACGACTGCCCGGCCTGGTAGTTGGAGAACAGGGCGGTGCGCTGCGCCGCCCAGTCGAGGTCGGCGTCCTCGCAGACCACGGCCGCGGCGTTGCCGCCCAGCTCCAGCACCACGTGCTTGCGCGGCGCCGACGCCTGGATCGCCCAGCCCACCGGGCCTGAGCCGGTGAAGGAGACGATCGGCAGCCGCTCGTCCTGGACGAGCTCGGCGGCGCGGTCGTTCGGCACCGGCAACACCGAGAACATGCCCTCCGGCAGGTCCGTCTCGGCCAGGATCTCGCCGAGGACCAGCGCCGACAGCGGGGTCGCGGGCGCCGGCTTGACGATGACGGGCGCGCCGACCGCGATCGCCGGGGCGACCTTGTGGGCCGTCAGGTTCAGCGGGAAGTTGAACGGGGTGATCGCCAGGACCACGCCGTACGGCTCACGGCCGACATAGGCGAGCCTGCCCGTGCCGCCCGGGTCGGTGTCGAGCCGCTGCACCGAACCCGACCAGCGGCGGGCCTCCTCGGCGGCGAACCGGAACACGCTGATCGCACGGCCGACCTCGCCCCGCGCCCACAGCAGCGGCTTGCCGTTCTCCCCGGTGATCAGCCGGGCGATCTCCTCCTGGCGTTCGGCCAGCCGGCGCGCCACATGCGCCAGGGCCTCCGCCCGGACGTGCAGCGGCAGCGCCGCCGCCTCCTTGCGCACGGCGTAGGCCTTGGCGATGGCCTCCTCCACCTGCGCGGAGGTCGGCACCGCGGCGGTGCCGACCACCCGCCCGTCGTACGGGTGGGTCACGGTGATCTCGTCGTCGCCGGTCGCGGGCCGCCCGGCCAGCCAGAAGGGAGTGCTGCTCATGTCTCCAAGCTAGCCCGATCCGGCGGTGACAAACCTCTGTCCACTGTGGACAGCGGATTATCCAACGAGGCGGGTAAACAGGTGTTCGAAGGTGGTGGCGGGGTCGGTGGTGAGCCCGGGGTGCACGGGGCCCGGCTGCAGGATCGTGCTGCGCGGCGCCGTCAGCCAGCGGAACCGGCGGCCGAGCGAGTCGCCGGCGGCGTGGTCGTCGCCCTGGCAGTGGGCGCTCACCCCGTGCAGGGCGCGCTGTAGCTGCGGCAGGTCGAGCGCCGGGCTGAGCGCCTTCAGCCGCTGCTCGTCCACGAAATGACGGAACCGGAGGTAGTCCCGCAACTGGCAGTAGAAGACCAGCCCGACGTTGACGCACTCGCCGCGTTCGAGGTCGGGGATCACCCGTAGGAGCGCGTACTCGTACACCAGCCGCTCGGAGGTTCCGATGTTCACCTGCTCATGCCGCTCCAACGCCGGAAGGTCGCCCTCGGGGCGCTCCAGGAGGGACCGGTCGCCGCCGGTCTCGCCCTGTGCGGACAGTTCCTGCCAGAGCCGGGCGTAGGCCTCCTCGTCGTGGCCGCCGGTCATGGGAGCCACGTCCTCGGGATGGCGAGGCGGGCCTTGAGCTGGGTGAAGTAGGCGTCGCGGACGGCCTGCGGCGAGTCGAAGCCGGGCTCGTCGGTGATCCACGCCTCGGGGAGCTGGTCGAGGACGTCGTGGAGGAGCTCGTCGGTGATCTTCGGCAGGAGTTCCGCCTCGGCGCCGCGCAGGTCCTTGGCGTACGGCTTGAACACGTGGTCGTCGACGTCGTAGGGCTTCGCGACCAGCTTGTCCGCGGACTTCCACGCATGATGGAAGATCAGCGAGGCCCCGTGGTCGATCAGCCACACGTCGCCGTGCCACACCAGCATGTTGGGGTTCCGCCAGGACCGGTCGACGTTCCCGATGAACGCGTCGAACCACAGCACTCGCGACGCGAACTCGACGTCGGGCGTCCAGGCCAGCGGGTCGTAGTTCAGCGCGCCCGGCAGGAAGTCGACGCCGAGGTTCCAGCCCAGCGAGGCCGTCAGCAGGTCCTGCACCTCTTCGTCGGCCTCGTGCCGCGCCATCGCCGCGTCGAAGTCCAACACCACCAGCCGAGGCACCCGGAACCCCAGCCGCCGCGCCAGCTCCCCGGCGACGATGTCGGCGTTCAACGCCTTCCGCCCCTGCCCGGCCCCGGTGAACTTGGCGACATAAGTCCCCAGATCGGCGGCCTCCACCAACCCGGGCAACGACCCGCCCTCCCGCAGGGGCGTGACATAACGCGTGGCTTCCACAACAGGCAACACCCCCCCAGGCTACGGCCGGACCGCCCGTCCTCCCGCCCGAAGACGCACCGGGAGTGGCGCGGTCAGTAGGCGAGGAGGCCGTCGGGGCGGTAGTGGAAGGGGCGGGGTGGGGAGCCGTTGGTGGGAAAGTAGTCGAGGTAGTCCTCGAGGCGGTCGGTCCAGAAGTGGGATTCGGTGAGGCCGCCGAGGGCTTCGACCACGTCCAGGACGGTGCGGAGGGCGGGCAGGGAGCGGAGAGCCGGATCGGGGTCGGTCCTGGCTTCGGCCAGGCGGCGGTCCAGGAGGGCGAGCAGGGCGACGGAGCCGGCGACCTGGGCGAGGCCGGTGAAGCTGTGCTCGTCGACCAGCCCCTCGCCGAAATCCCAGGCGCCCGGATCGTAGACGGAGACGGCGCCGTCGGGCATCAGCATGATCGTCTGCCCGCCGAACTCGCCGAGCCCGTGGCAGTACGCGGGCGCGTCGGCGTCGTCCTCGTAAGCCCCGGCGAAGACCTCGGCGGGCGTCGCCTTCCAGGGGCCCTTGGTCAGCAGGTCGGCGGAGTCGTAACGGATCTCGGCCAGCTTGACGGCGGGCACCCCGACCTCGGCGAGGAACCGCGCGGTCGCGGCGTCCTCGGTGTAGCTCTCAGGGTTGGCCGGAGTCCAGAGCCGCTCCGCGCCGACACAGCGCTCCAGCCATCCCCGGCTGGGCGAGCGGACCAGCGCCGCCAGCGCGGCCACGTCGAATTCGTCGATCATGCCCGGAATCCAACCAGTGCGCCGCGGACCGTGCCATACCCCCGTGCCATATCCCGAGGTCGTGGCACGGCCTAAAGGCGGTCGATGATCTCGGTGGCGAAGCGTTCGAGGGTGGCGATCTTCAGGTCTAGGCCGGTGTGGCGGGACTTCTCCTCGTCGGAGGGGAACCACCAGGGGGCGGCCATGGTGCCGGTGACGCCGCGGTCGTGCCACTTGCGGTAGAGGTCGGGGGAGGGGCGTTTGCCGATGGGGGCGACGACCTTGAAGTCGGCCAGGGTGCGGCCGTTGTCCTTGAGGTGGAGCTCCAGCCGTTGGAGCAGCGACTCCAGTTCGGGTTCGCGGTAGACGCGGTTGCCGATCCAGCCGTCGCCGATCCGGGCGGCGCGCTTCAGGGCGACGTCGGAGTCGCCGCCGACGTAGACGGGGACGGGTTTGGCGGGGACCGGTGCGATCGACAGGGGGCCGAAGTCGAAGAACTCGCCGTGGTGCTCGACCAGACCGCCCTTCCAGAGCTCGCGCAGCGCCGGGATCATCTCGTCCAGACGCCTGCCGCGGGTGTGGAAGTCCTGGCCGGTCTGCAGGAACTCGTCCTTGCACCAGCCGACGCCCACCCCGAACCGGACCCGGTCGCCCGACAGGAACGCCGCCGTCGAGACCTGCTTGGCGACGGTGAAGAAGTCCCGCGCGACCGGAATGAAGACATTGGGCGCGAAGTTCAGGGTCGTCGTCACCGCGGACAGCGCGCCGATCGTCACGAAGACGTCCGGCCAGTGCGTGTCCGGCTGGTAGGGGGGCGCGCCGGACTCGCTGTAGGGGTAGGGGGCGTCGTAGTCGGCGTAGAAGATGTGGTCGGAGATCGCCATGGTGTCGAAGCCGAGGCGCTCCGCCGCCTTCGCCAGCGGCAGGTAGTCCTGCGCGTCGACGAAGGCGGCACCGAGCCAGAATTCCATCTGCTGAATCCCCAGGTCAGGAAGCGGGTCAGGAGGCGAGCGGGTCAGTCGGAGAACTCGGGGATGATGTGCTCGGCGAACATCTCCAGGTTCCGCTTGACGGTGTCGAGCGGCAGCACACCCTGCTGGCCCTGCATGAACAGGCCGAACCACTCCAGGTCGGGCATCCGGTCGAGCATCCGCTGGATGCCGCGCTTGACGTCGTCGGGCGTGCCCAGCAGCGCCATCTCGACTTCGTTCATCCGCTTGAAGTCGCCCTTCTCGGCGCTGATCGGCTTGAACTTGTCGTCTTCCTTCTTGCGGAGGACTTCGAGGTAGCCGAACGGGCCGAAGAACGACGCGAAGTCCTTCTGCATCCCCTTGCCGAAGGTCTCGATGGCCTCTGCCTTGGTGTCCGCCATGCCGACGATCTTCAGGATGCCGGTGTGCTCACCCAGCTTGTAGATCTTGCCGAGCTTGGCGCACTCGTCCTGGTAGAGCTTGGCCTTCGCGGCGTGGTCGTCGGGGTTCGGGGTGAACATCCACGGCAGGATGCCCTCCTGCGCGGCGCGCACCACGGACCGGTCGGAGACGGTGAACGGCTGCCACAGCTCCGGATGCGGGTACTGGTAGGGCTTCGGGCAGACCGAGATGCCCTGGATGACGCCGTTCTCGTCGAGTTCGCCCGCACCGAACTTGTTGGTCCAGTCCTGGGCGGGCCAGCCCTCGATGCCCTTGTCGTAGGGGGCGGGGATCTCGTAGTCGAGGACGTCGCTCTTGTAGCGGAGCAGATCCTGGTCCCACGCCATCTTCATGATCTTCAGGACTTCGCCGAACACGTCGAAGTTCCGGTTGTCCTCGGCGCGGCCGTCGGACTTGGCGGCGGCGGCGTGCCAGCGCTGGCCCAGGACGTTCATCCACCGGTTCTGGTAGCCGCGCGCCACCCCGAGGCGGAGCCGGCCCTTGGAGAACTGGTCGAGCAGCGCGACGTCCTCGGCGGCGCGGATCGGGTCCCAGGCGGGCAGGACGATGCCGAGCGGTGCCAGCAGCAGGCGTTCGGTGCGGGCCGCGAGGTCCGTCAGGAACATCAGCGGGTTCACCGAGAACTCGAAGCCCTCGGAGTGGAAGTGGTGCTCGGTCATCATCAGCGCGTGGAAGCCGATCTGGTCGGCCAGCACGGCGATCTCCCGCACCTCGTGCAGCAGCGCCTGGTAGGAGTCGGTGTCCCGGCCGATCGGCTTCTTGGCGACGGCGTTCTCCTCGGCGCCCCATCCGGAGCCGGGGATCTGCGGGTTGAGGAAGATCGAAAACTTCACGGGGAAACCTCTCTTGAAAGGACGCTGCCAAGCCAGGTCTGGAGGACGTGCACGAACTCTGCGGGGCGTTCCTCATGCAGGCGGTGGCCGTTGCCGGGGAAGAACCGGGTCTCGGCCTTGAGGACGTCCCGCTCCCACTCCGCACGTTCGGCGTCGGCCCACAGGGCCAGGACCGGCTGGGTGCGGCGGGACAGGTACGCCTCGGAGCGGGGTCGGATCCCGAACTGGTCGTCGTCGGTGAACATGCCGGCGAAGGCCTGCGCGACGACCTCGATCGGGGTGCCGAGGATCTTGCGGGTGTGCCAGGCGCGCACGTACGCGGGGGTGGCGGGGGTGTAGAGGGTCGCGTCCATGGCGAGGGCGGTGGCGTGGCCGTCGGGGCCGCGCAGGGCGTCGGCCATCCGGGGCAGGAACGCGCCGACCTCGGGCCGGAGCCCGTACGCGGGGTCGATGACGGCGACCGCCTCGACCAGTCCGGGGTGTTCGATCGCCAGCACGCTGACGACCTGGCCGCCGAGGGAGTGGCCGACGGCCGTGCACCGCTCGACGCCGAGATGGCGGAGCAGGGCGGCGAGGTCCTCGGCCATGACGCGCGGGGTGTGGCCCGTCGCGGGGACGGACGAGTAGCCGTGGCCGCGCAGGTCCGGCGCGATGACCCGGTGGGTGCGCGCCAGTTCGGGGATGTGCCAGATCCAGTCGTGCGAGTCGGCGGCCATGCCGTGGACCAGCAGCAGGACGGGTGCGTCGCGGGGGCCGTCGTCGGTGCAGAAGAGGGTCACGTCTCCGTGGCTCGTGTGCAGGTCGGCGTGGGGCATCCGGCGTCATCCTCCTCTCGGTTGGGCGAACAAGCGCACGCTACATCAATATAGTGAAACCGAGCAATCGCTTGGTCGAGTCGAGCGGTGGAAGGTGAGGCAGCACACATGCGTCTCGGGATCACGATGTTCGCCACGGACCGCACCATGCCCGCGCACGAGCTGGCGGTCGCGGCCGAGGAGCGCGGTTTCGCCTCCCTCTATCTGCCGGAGCACACCCATATCCCGGTGTCCCGGCTGACCCCCGCGCCCGCGACGCGGGAGGCGTCAGGCGCGGAGCCGGGGTTCCTGCGCGGCGTCAACGGCGACGAGACGCTGCCCGAGTCCTATGCCCGCGCGCTGGATCCGCTGGTCGCGCTGGCGGCGGCGGCCGCCGTCACCTCGACGATCGAGCTGGGCACGGGGGTCGCCCTGCTCGCCCAGCGGGAACCCCTCGTGACGGCCAAGGCGGTCGCCTCGCTCCAGCATCTGTCGGGCGGACGGTTCGTGTTCGGCGTCGGCTTCGGGTGGAACGTCGAGGAGGCCGCCGACCACGGCGTCCACTGGCCGACCCGCCGCGACCTGGTCCGCGACCGCGTCCAGGCCATGCGCTCCCTGTGGACCGACGAGGTCGCCTCGCACCAGAGCGCCCACGTCTCCTACGCGCCGAGCTGGTCCTGGCCGAAGGCGAAGGTCCCGGTGCTCCTGGGCGGCGCCGGCGGCCCGAAACTCCTGCAGGCCGTCGCCGCCTACGCCGACGGCTGGCTCCCGGTGGGCGGCGCCGGCCTCCGCACCACCCTCCCCGCCCTGGCCCGCGCCTGCGAATCCGCCGACCGCGACCCGTCCACCCTCCGCGTCATCCCCTTCGGCACCCTCCCCACCCCCCAGAAGCTCGACCACTACGCCTCCCTGGGCCTCACCGAGGTGGTCCTCCGCATCCCCAGCGCCCCCCGCGACACCGTCCTCCCAATCCTGGACACCTACACCACCCACCTGAACTGACCCCCCGCCTCGCCCAGCCAGCCCCCGGCAAGATCGCCTCGACCTGCGGCGTGTCGCCCTTTCGCGGCGTTGAAACGGGCGACACGCCGCAGGTCGACGCGATCAAGAAGCGGGGTCAGCGGGGGAAGATGAACATGGCGGTGGCTTCGATGGTGACTTTGGTGTTGGGGGCGGTGATGGTGGCGGTGGCCCAGGTTTTGCGGCCTTCGGAGCGGGTGACGTGGGCTTCGGCGAGGAGGGGGACGCCGTGGGGGGTGGGGCGGCGGTAGCGGAGGTCGAGGGTCGCGGTCATGCCGGGGGTGCCGTTGGCGGCGGCCGCCGAACCCAGGAGGTGGTCGAGGATGAGGGCGCTGACGCCGCCGTGGACGAAGGTCGGCGGGCCCTCGTAGACGTCCGAGAGGGTGTACTCGGTGTAGACGGAGCCGTCTTCGCGGGTGTGGATGACGATCGGCGGGGCGATCGGGTTGAGGATGCCGGTGACGGGGGAGCCGAGCGCCCGCATCATGCCGTCGGCGCCGATGCTCGCGCGGGGCGGCCGCTCGGTGCGGGCCGAGGCCAGCCGCGCGTTGATCGCGGCGAGCTGAGCGGTGAGCTCGGCGAGGTCGCCGGCGGGCAGGGCCGTGTGGACGACCGCCTCGATCAGCGTGCGGGCCTCGGCGGCCAGCGCGGCCAGGGAGGCGATCTCACCGGGCGTCGGCTCCTGCCGGGCCGTCGTGGCGAAGATCTCGTGCATGGCCGCTCTGGCTCCACTCATAGAACCTCATTCTAGTCAGCCCGCGGAAGTCAGCCGAGGTAGGCGGCGCGGACGGCGGGATCGTCGCGGACGGCGGCGGGCGGCCCCGACGCGATCACCTTGCCGAGGTCGAGGACGGTGAGGTCGTCGCAGGTGTCCATGACGAACGCCACATCGTGTTCGACGAGCAGGATCGTCGCGTCGAGCTCGGCGAGGACGGCCGCGAACCGGGCGGCCTGGGCGGCGTCGAGCCCCGAGGTGGGTTCGTCGAGGAGCAGCAGCGACGGCCCGTCGACGATCGCCCGCGCCAGCTCGACCAGCCGCCGCCGCCCGATGGGCAGCTCGGCCGCGTACAGCGCGGCGTGCTCGGCGATCCCGCACCGCTCCAGCGCGGCCAGGGC
>NZ_BAAGZI010000136.1:0-13826 GCF_054778695.1 Actinocorallia lasiicapitis | reverse complement strand
GGCCGGTCGGCGGGCAGGTCGAGCTGCTCGGGCAGCCCGGACAGCGCCTGCGTCCAGTAGGAGATCTGGCCGTCGAGCAGGCTCTCGGGGTCGTCCTCCGCGCCGAACAGCTCCTGCTGCCAGAGCGTGTAGTCGGCGTACTGGACGCGCAGCGCCGTCCACTGCGGGGCCGTGCCGCTCTGCCGGGCGGCGTAGGCGAGCAGGACGTCGCGGGCCAGGGGCGCCATCGACCAGCCGTCGCCGGCGATGTGGTGCAGGACCAGCGCCGCGACGTGCTCCTGCGGCGCGAGCCGGAACAGGTGGGCGCGCAGCGGCGGCTCCACCGAGATGTCGAACCCGTAGCCGGCGGCCTGCGCGAGCGCGACCGGCAGCACCGCCTCGGTGACGTCCACGGCCGCGACGCGGGGCGCGGCGGCCGAGGCGTCGAGGATCTGCTGGCGGGGCGTCCCACCCGAATCGGGGAAGATCGTCCGCAGGGACTCGTGCCGGCCGACGACGTCGGCGAGCGCCGCCTGGAGCGCGGCCGCGTCGAGCGGGCCCGACAGGCGCAGCGCGATCGGCAGGTTGTAGGTCGCGGACGGGCCCTCGAACTTGTTGAGGAACCAGAGCCGCTGCTGGGCGTAGGACAGCGGGAGCAGCGCGGGCCGCTCCCCCGCCACCAGGGCGGGACGTGCGGGCGCGGCCTCGGCCAGCAGCACCGACAGCCCGGCGACGGTCGGCGTCTCGAACAGGGTCCGGACGGCGAGTTCGACGCCCAGCGCGGACCGCGCCTTGGCGATCACCCGCATCGCGGTGAGGGAGTTGCCGCCGTGCTCGAAGAAGTCGTCGTCGATCCCGACCCGCTCGACGCCCAGCAGCTCGGCGAAGATCCCGGCCAGGACCTCCTCCTGCGGGGTGCGCGGCGCGCGGTAGGGGGCCGCGGCGACCGCGCCGAAGTCGGGCGCGGGCAGGTTCTTGGTGTCGACCTTGCCGTTGGCGGTCAGCGGCAGCTCGTCCATGACGACGAACGCGGCCGGCACCATCGCACCCGGCAGGTGCTCCTCGACGAACGCGCGGAGCTCCTCGGCGCTGATCTCGGAGCCGGGAGCGGGCACGACATAGGCGACGAGACGTTTGTCACCGGGCTTCGCGGTGCTCTTCGGCCGGGGCGCCGCCAGCAGCTCCAGGGCGCCGTCGGCGGTCCAGCGGGCGGGCCGCTGGAGCACGCGCAGCCGGTCACCGGAAATTTCTCGGGAAAGGAGGGTGACACTTTCACCGGTTCCCGCGCTGTCGTCGGTGGAGAGCAGTGCAAGGAGGCCCCGGCCTCCCGCGGGAAGAGGGTGGTGCATGGCGTCGACGACCAGAACGCGGTCGGCGGCGTCCAGTTCGGGCAGTTCGGCGCGGAGCTCCTCGGTCACCGTGGCGGTGAGAACCGGAGCGTCCGCGTCGAGCAGGGGAAGGGAGTCGAGGGTGTCGGAGGTCTCGGCGGCGGCGATCGCGCGCAGGAGGCGGATGTAGCGCTCGTGGTGCGCGGCCGTCTCGGCCTCGGTGTAGAGCTCGGGGTGAGCCACGAACTCGAACCGGGCGCCGTTGCCGTCCGCGCTGTCGTACACGTTGATGGCCAGGTCTTCGACCGGGCTGGTGGTGACGATGTTGTGGGTCGCCTTCGCGGGCCCGAACATCAGATCGCCGTAGTCGAAGGCCAGGATGTTGACGACCGGGCCGTGGATACGGCGGCCGATGAGGCGCAGGTCGCGGATCAGGTCCTCGCGGCGGTACCGCTGGTTGCGCAGCAGCCGCGCCGTCGTGCGGGAGACCGAGCGCGCCAGTTCCTCGACGGTCATCTCCGGCCGCACGCTCAGCCGCAACGGCAGGATCGACGCCTGGTGCGCGGGCGTCTCCTTGGCGAGGGTCGTGGTGCGCCCCGACACGGCCAGACCGATGATCACGTCGTCGGTGCCGGTCATCTTCGCGGTGTACAGCGCGGTCGCCGCGATCGCGAGCACCGGGCTGCCCACCCGGAAACGGCGGGCGGCGGCGTTGTAGGCGGAGGTCTCCTCGTCGCCGAGCGCGAAAGCGGCCTGGTGGAAGTGGATGGCCGGGTCGGCGGCCTCGCGGTCGGTCAGCGCCGGCACTTCGGGACGGTCGGCGAACCGTTCCAGCCAGTAGTCGCGTTCGGCCTGGTAGCGGGCCGAGGCGCGGTGCGCGTTCTCCTCGGCGAGCCAGGCGCGGTAGTCGCCGTGCGTCTTCGGCTCGTACGGCTCCCCCGCCGCCAGCCGGTTGTAGATCTCGGCGGCCCGCTGGTAGGTCTGCGCGCCGCTGAACCCGTCCATGACGATGTGGTGGCAGCGCACGTACCACCAGTGCAGCTCAGGACCCAGCCGCAGGAAGATGCTGAGGTAGAGCCGGTCGCCGGTGAGCGCGATCGGGGTGGTGAGGTCCTCGTCGATCCAGGCCCTGGCGGCTTTGACCGGATCGGGTTCCGTGGAGAAGTCGACGATCTCCAGACTGTGCGCCTGGTGCTCCCGTTCGATCCGCTGGTAGGGAATTCCGTCCTTCTCGACCAGCCGGAAATTGAGGATCTCGGCCTCGGCCCCGCCCGCCTCCGAGACACGCCGGAACAATTCCGTGTCGAACGGCCCCGCGATCTCCAGATACTGCGCGATATGGAGGGGGGTCTGCGGACTGAACTGCTGGGCGAACCACACGCTCTGCTGTGCCGCGGAGAGGGGGAGCAACTCGGAAGAAGGCATTGGGGGAATCGCTTTCGCGGTTCGGGGAGTGGAGTTCCTGCGTCTGGGATATTCGCTCGATAAAACAGCCGTCGGCCGAATACCCCTTTCCCCGCAACGTTTTCCGTTGCGCGGTCGTCGTCGATTTCGCCGCCCGTCGGACGACGCCGCGCCCCAATCATCCGATCTCCGGCGACCTTACTGATTGGTAGTGGGGGCTCAGTTAACCAGGGGGCAACATGCTTCGCAATCCCCCCATAAGTGGAACTTAACGGGCGTGATTGCTCACTCACGTGACAAGAAACCCCCAGGCGGTACGGATGATCACCCGCCCGTTACGCTGAAGGTGACAAGCCGTCCAGACCCGTTCTGCGGCCGTCCACGGCTAACGATTCGGCCTAGCCGTCAGCCCTGGATCTCATGGACGACGACGGCCACCGCGCCGACGCTCGGGTGCCGCTGCAGCACGGCCTCGATCTCCCCCAGCTCCATCCGGACGCCGGAGATCTTCACCTGCCGGTCGACCCGTCCCAGGTACTGCAGAGCACCGGTCGGCAGCACCTTCACCGCGTCGCCCGTACGGTACAAACGCCTGGTCAGCGTGGTCTCGAAGGGATCGGCGAAGAACGCGTCGCGGGTCTTGTCATGGTTGAACAGGTAGCCGCGGCCGACCCCCGTGCCGCCCACGAACAGCTCGCCGGTCTCGCCGCGGTCGCAGGCGAACCAGCGGTCCTCCTCCCGGCGGAGCACGTACAGCCGCGTGTTGACGACGGGCGTGCCGATCGGCAGCCGCAACAGTTCGAGGTCACTGAGCGTCACCGTGTGGTGGGTGACGTCGTCGGAGCACTCGGTGGGGCCGTAGGCGTTGACCAGCCCGGCCTGCGGCATCTCGGTCAGCCAGCGGCGGGCCACCTCGCCCGGCAGCTCCTCACCGGTGGCGAGCATCCAGCGCAGCCCGGCGATCTGGTCGCCGCCCTGCGCGGCCAGATCGTCCAGCAGCAGCCGCACCATGGTCGGCACCAGCTCGACGACCGTGATCCCCTGCACGTCGATGACCTGCGCGAACGCCACCGAGTCGTAGGAGACCTCATCGCTGACGACGTGCACCTGCCCGCCGTTGACCAGGGGGCAGAGCATCTGCCAGACGGAGATGTCGAAGCCCAGCGGCGCGGTCTGCGCGACCACGTCGCGCTCGGTCATCCCCAGGTCGACGATCTTCGCGTAGAGATGGTTGACCATGCCCTGGTGCTCAACCACGGCGCCCTTGGGCTTGCCCGTCGAACCCGACGTGAACAGCACGTACCTGGGCTGGTCGAGGGAGTCGAGCCTGGCCTCGCCCTGCCACGGCGCACAGCCCGCGACCTGCGTGGACCGCAGCACCCGCACCCCCGCCTTGGCCGCGCCCTGCGCGAGGCTCGGGGTCACCTCGCCGAGGTCGGTGTTGAACAGGATCCTGACCTTGGCCTGCTCCAGCACGTCGGCGACGCGGTTGGCCGGCCAGATCGTGTCGGCCGGGACGTACAGCGCGCCGAGCAGTTCCAGCGCGAGGAACGCCGCGATGACGCTCACGCTCCGTACACCGCCGACGGCCACGACCTCGCCGGGCCGCACTCCGGCGGACTCCAGCAGCGTGGCGATCCTGCGCGCCTCGTCCGCGAGCTGCGCATAGGTCAGCTCCCGGGTCTCGTCCCGGACGGCGGGACGGTCCTGAGCTGCGGCGATGCGCTCGACCCTGGTGATGACGGCCGCTTCGAGATCGACTTCGTGGTCGCGGCTCATGGCCAGATCGCGGGCCCGCGCGATCTCCGCAGCGGAGATCGTCAGCGTGGGCAGCTCTTCAAGGCCGAGCAGACCATCCATGATCGTCACGAAACCGCTCCTAGGATCCGGCGTCATTCGCCGCTTTTGCGTGCTTAAGAGGATAGACGAGGCTTGCAGGGCGAGATGCCCTACTGTACGGTAATCACCGCCACGGTGATCAGGGTCACGTCACAAGAGAGGAAAAGCGCCACGAGAGTTTCGGAACGGTAGCAGAGACCGACGGGCATTGGTCTTCGCTTTCAGCCGCGGGGTGAACATACGGAGAATTCAGGCTGAAGGCGCGCAGCTATGAGTCCGAAGTAATTCTCCCGGGCGCGGCGCGATCGTTTCGAATTGACTCTCGACCGTTTCTCATCATTTCGGTTGTTGTCATGCAGAGGGTGTCGGCAACGTGCCTATAATCAGCTCTCCACAAGAGTTCAACGTCGAGGACCTGTACGTCGATCTGCGTTCGATCGTCGGCAGCCCGCTGTACTTGAAGTGCGAGGGGTTCAACTTCGCCGGTTCGGTGAAGCTCAAGGCCGCGGCCGAGATGGTCGCGGCGGCGGAGCGCAGCGGTGTGATCACCGAGGGATCGGTGCTGGTCGAGTCGTCGTCGGGCAACCTGGGCATCGCCCTGGCCACGATCGCCGCCAGCAAGGGCTACCGGTTCCTGTGCATCACGGACCCGCGGTGCAACCGCGCCTCGCAGCGCGTCATGAGGGCGCTCGGCGCGGAGGTCCGCGTCATCTCCCAGCAGGACGCCAACGGCGGCTACCTGGAGAGCCGGATCCGCTATGTGCGCGATCTGGTCGGCTCCAGCGAGAAGTACGTCTGGCTCAACCAGTACGCCAATCCCAACAACTGGCGCGCGCACTACCGGCACACCGCGCCGGCCATCTCCCGCGCCTTTCCCGACCTCGACGTCCTGTTCGTCGGCGCCGGAACCACGGGCACCCTGATGGGGTGCGCCCGCTGGTTCAAGGAGCACAACCGGCCCGTCACGGTCGTCGCGATCGACGCGGTCGGCTCGGTGACGTTCGGCGGCATCCCCGAGCGGCGGATGGTGCCGGGCCTCGGCACCAGCACCCGGCCGGAACTGGTCGACGAGTCCTACATCGACGACGTCGTGCACGTCGCCGAACCCGACACGATCACGACATGTCATAGCCTGGCGGCCCGGGGCTTCCTGTTCGGCGGCTCGACCGGCACCGTCGTGAGCGGCGCCGTCCGGTGGCTGAACGAGAAGTACCCCGGAGCCGAGCCGGTCGCGGTCGCCATCTCGCCCGACCTGGGCGAACGCTACCTCGACTCGATCTACGAGGACGGCTGGCTGAACGAGCACTTCGGCCACGCCGCCCTCTAACCCCCGAACCGCACTCATATCCCACCCTTTTCTGGAGCCTCTCTCATGACCCAGCAGCCCTCGTTCGCCGTCGTCTCCGGTGAGCAGGTCGCCGGCGCCCTCCACGGCCGCGAGAAGCAGGTCACCGCGATGGTCGAGGCCGCCTACCGGCTGCACGGCGAGCAGCAGACCGTCAACCCCGACTCCTACTTCCTGCGCTTCCCCGACCGGCCGTCCTCGCGGATCATCGCGCTGCCGGCGTCGGTCAAGGGCGACGTCAACGTGCACGGCATCAAGTGGATCTCCTCGTTCCCCGAGAACGTCGCGGCGGGCATCCCGCGCGCCAGCGCCGTGCTGATCCTCAACGACACCGAGACCGGCTACCCGTTCGCCTGCCTGGAGAGCTCGATCATCAGCGCGGCGCGCACCGCGGCCTCGGCCGCGCTCGCCGCCGTGACCCTCGCCGAGAAGCGCGGAGTGACCCCGCGCAAGGTCGGTTTCATCGGGGTCGGGCTGATCGCCCGCTACCTGCACACCTACCTGGTCGGCAACGGGCTGTCGTTCGACTCCTCGGCCGTCTTCGACCTGTCGGCGGAGCACGCCGAGGGGTTCAAGGAGTACCTGGAGCGCACCGAGACGGGGCCCGTCACCATCACGGAGAGCGTCGAGGAGCTCGTCACCTCCAGCGATCTGATCGTGCTGGCGACGGTCGCGGGCGAGCCGCACCTCCTCGACCCCGAACTGTTCGCCCACAACCCGCTGGTGCTGCACGTGTCGCTCCGCGACCTCTCGCCGGAGATCATCCTGTCGGCCTACAACGTGGTCGACGACGTCGACCACTGCCTGAAGGCCAACACCAGCCCGCACCTGGCCGAGCAGCGGACCGGCAACCGGGACTTCGTCGACGGCACCCTGTACGACGTGCTGGAAGGCAAGACCACTCCCCCGGCCGACCGGCCCGTCATCTTCTCGCCGTTCGGCCTCGGCGTCCTCGACCTGGCCGTCGCCAAGTACATCTACGACGAGGTCACCGAAGCCGGGACCCTCCAGACCGTCCCCGGCTTCTTCCACGAGATGAAGCGCTATGGCTGACCATGGCTGAGGAGGATCTGGCCGCGGAGCTCGCGGCGCTGAAGAGCCGGACCCCCACGCTGGAGGAGCTCGTCTTCTGCGTGGGGATCCAGAGCTGGGTGAAGGGCGCCGAGGTCGGCGAGGCCACCCGGTTCACGCTGATGGCGGCGCCGTTCCCGCTGCGGGTGCTGTCGGTGTCGGTGACGTTCGAGTACTTCTCGCTCGCCGCGTCGGAGACCGCGTACTGGTCGGCGGTGCTGGAGAAGGGCACGGGGCCCAAGGGCTTCCCCGACATCGCCGCGCGGACCACCCGGTCCAAGGGCGCGGACGCCAACGGCCCGATCACCGCGCGGGTGCCGTGGACCTGGGACGCGGCGACCGCGGGCGACGCCGATCTCGCGGCCGGCGAACTGCTGGCCGTGAACTGGACCCCGGTCGGCAGCCCGCCCAAACTGAAGCTGCCGGCGCTGTACACGGTCAGGTACCGGCCGCTGTGAGGCGACGTGCCGCGGCCGAGACCCGTCCCTGGCCGCTGCCGCCGTCGGACGGGCTGCTGGTGCAGCACGTCAGCGACACGCATTTCGGGTACCGGCCCTGGTCGTACGCCGAGGGCGACCATATGGCCGCCGATCTGGAGCAGGGCCTGGTGCCCGTGCCGGACGCGTTCATCCACACCGGCGACATCACCGACAACGGGGCCGCCGCGGAGGACGCGTACGCCCTGCGGTGGCTGCCTCGCGCGGCACGGGGCGCGCCCGATCTGTGGGCGATGGGCAACCACGACGTCCGGGCCAGGAAGGTGCACACTCGGGCGACCTGGGAGCAGGTCTACGGGCGTCCGGCGAACGCGTTCATCGACGTCAAGGGCTACCGGTTCGTCACCTTCGCCGTCGACACGTTCACCGGGAACCGGGGCGTGTGGCAGATCCCCGAGGCGACGTGGGGGTGGCTCGACCGGGTCGTCAGCGCGTGGCCGGGCCCCGTGGTGCTGGTGAACCACTATCCGCCCGTCGAGCTGGGGGTCGCGGCGTACAACGCGGTCCAGCCGGCGTCGCGGCTGGACGAGTTCGTGGCGGGGCACCGCAATGTCGTCGGCTACCTGTGCGGGCACATGCACAAGAACCTGGACGATCCCGCCGCGGCGCGGTTCCTGAAACTGGGCGGGCGGCGGCTGCCGGTGCTCTGCGACATCTCCTCGATGCTCAGCCTGGACGGCCACTCGCGCGACCAGTCGGCGCAGGTCCAGTCGCACAGCGCGTTCGTCACGCTGCGCGAGACCCGCTGGGAGCTGCGGTACCGCGCCCACGGCACCCACGCCTGGTCGGGGCCGTCGGGCCACCGGGTCACCACCCTGGACCTGGCGAACGCGACCGTCACCAGGAGCATGGGGTAGCGGTCAGAGGCCGAGGTGGGCGGCGAGGCGGGCCCGGTGGGCGGCGGGGGTGCCGAAGAGGAGCTGGGCTGATTTGGCGCGTTTGAAATACAGGTGGGCGTCGTGTTCCCAGGTGAAGCCGATACCGCCGTGGATCTGAATGGTCTCGGCGGCGGCGGTGAAGGCGGCGTCGCAGGTGTAGGACTTGGCGAGGGCGGCGGCGACCGGGAGGGAGCCGGGGTCCTGGTCGGCGACGCGCGCCGCGTACATGACGGCGGAGCGGGCCGACTCGACCAGCGTGAGCAGGTCGGCGCACTTGTGCTTGATCGCCTGGAAGGCGCCGATGGGACGGCCGAACTGGACCCGGACCTTGGCGTAGTCGACGGACAGTTCCAGGCAGCGCTGGGCGGCGCCGAGCTGCTCGGCGGCCAGGGCGACGGCCGCCACGTCGGTGACCCGGCGGAGCACGGCCAGGCCCGTCCCCTCGGCGCCGATCAGCCGGGCGGGCGCGCCCGTCAGGTCGACGCGCGCCAGTTTGCGGGTCTGGTCGAGGGTCGGCAGCAGGGTGCGGGCGACGCCGGGGGCGGCGGAGTCGACGGCGAACAGGGAGACGTCAGAGCCGGTGCGCGCGAACACCAGCAGCAGCCCGGCCGTGTGGCCGTCGAGGACGTAGTGCTTGGCGCCGTCGAGGGTCCAGGAAGCGTCTTCGCGGCGGGCGGTCGTGGTGAGGTCGGCGCCGTCCCAGCGGCCCTCCTGCTCACAGAACGCGACGGTCGCGATGGTCGAGCCGTCGGCGATGCCGGGCAGCAGGTCGGCGTGGGCGGCGGTGTCGTCGGCGGCGAGCAGGGCCTGCGCCGCGAGCACGGCGGAGGCGAGGAACGGCGACGGGAACAGGGTGCGGCCCATCTCCTCCAGGACGACGGCCAGCTCGGCCAGGCCCATCCCCGCGCCGCCGTGCTCTTCGGGGATCGCGAGCCCCTGGAGCCCGAGCTGTTCGCCCATCCGCGTCCAGACGGCCGGGTCGTGGCCTTCGGCGGTCTCCATCAGCCGCCGCACCTCCGCGCTCTTCGCCTGGTCGGTGAAGAACCGGCGCAGCGACGTGCGGAGCTCGGCCTGCTCCTCGGTGACGACGAGTTCCACGATCCAGCCTCCCTAGCAAGCGCTTGGCCAGGATGCTAGCAGCCTCCCCCGGGCGACGGTTCCCCGGACAACCGGATCCAGGGCCGTAACGCACAGTTCATCGCGGAGAAACCGGCTCCACCCTTGAACGCTCTACCGTTCTGCGGAATGGCTCTCGGAGGCGGCGGCGCGGTCGCACCCGAGAGCCCTTACTTTTGCTAGGTTCGTCCCATATGAGGAAATTGGCGAGCGTCATCGGGGTCATCATCGCCGTCTTCACGGGAGTGACGCTCCTCGGTCAGGGGACGGGAGCGATCCGGCTGATCCCCGACAGCGAGGCGGGCGCGCCCCGACCCGCCGTCCGGCCGGTCCCCCCGGAGACGCCCACGGCACTGGCCGCGCTCGGACCGTTCGGCGACGGCGCCGACGGCATCCGGATGCCCGCGGCGAAGGCCGAGGGCGGGCTGACCGCGAAAGAGGCCGCCCAGGGCTACGAGCTGGCGAAGAAGCTGCTGACCGCAGCGCACCTCGACCCGGCCGTCCTCTACGACGGCGCGACCGAGCCCTACGCCGTGCTGCTGGCCGAGCACCAGCGCAAGCGGTTCCGCGACGGTGTCGCCAAGAAGGCCGAGGCGAACACCCGCGACGAGGTGACCGCGTTCGAGCCAGGCACCGTCCAACGGCCCGAGCCGATCAGGGTGCGGGGCCGTGCCGAACCCACCGCGACCACGGTCAACGGCGCCGACGGCAAGCCCCACACCGGAATCCTGCTGAAGATCGACTTCGAGTTCGTCTACCCGCTGGACACCACCGAGGTCAGCGACCAGCGGACCGCCGAACTGTTCATCACCAAGACCGGCGCGAAAGTCGAGGTCTGGACGGGCCGGTGGCAGGGCGTCGTCCGCGGCGCGACCTGCGAGACCGAGGACGGCTTCCTCCACCCGGACACCCCCGACGCCCTCTGCGCCCGCCCCGCGGCTTAGGCCGTGTCTTATGGATCTTGTCCGTAGCGAGCGGCGGTCAGGTGCGTGCCTCGGGGGTGCGGAGGAGGGAGCCAGCCTGGTTGGCTGGTGACCGACGACAAGCCCTCGAGGTGCGTGCCTGGGCGTCGCGCAGTAGGACCGAAGATTCATAAGACACGGCCTAGACCAGACCCCCGGTCGCCCGGAGGTTCTGGCCGGTGACCCAGCGCGCGTCCGGCCCGGCGAGGAACCCGACGACGTCCGCGATGTCGGCCGGTGCGCCGACCCTGCCGAGCGCCGTCACGGCCGCGACCCGCTCGTACGCCTCGGGCGGGTTGGTGTCGCGGAACAGATCGGTGTCGGTCGCGCCCGGAGAGACGGTGTTGACCGTGATCCCGCGCCCGCCGAGCTCCAGCGCCGCCACCTGGACGAGCTGTTCGACGGCGCCCTTGCTGGCCGCGTACGGCGCGATGCCGGGCGCGGGCCGGACCGTGTTGACCGAGGAGATCACCACGACCCGGCCGTCGTCCCGCAGATGGCGGGCCGCGTACTGGAGAGCGATGAACGTCGACCGGGCGTTGGCCGTCATGACCTCGTCGAAGACCGCGAGGGTGGTCTCGGCGAGCGGGGCGACCGGGAACGGGGCGGCGGCGTTGGCGACCAGGATGTCGAGGTCGCCGAGGTGGTCGAGCGCCGTGTCCAGCAGCCGGACGACCGCGTCGGGGTCGGTGAGGTCGGCCCGGACGGGCAGCGCGCCCGTCGCCGCCGCCACCTCGTCGGCCGCGGTCCTGTTGGCGGCGTAGCTGAACACGACGGTCGCGCCGTCGCGGACGAGTCGTTCGACGATCGCGCGGCCGATGCCGCGCGATCCTCCGGTCACGATCGCGGTCTTGCCGTGGAGGACGCTCATGGTTCGCCTACTTCGCTCGGCGGAGCGCGTCGGTGAGCTTGACGCGGGAT
Source organism: Actinocorallia lasiicapitis (assembly GCF_054778695.1). NCBI lineage: Bacteria > Bacillati > Actinomycetota > Actinomycetes > Streptosporangiales > Thermomonosporaceae > Actinocorallia > Actinocorallia lasiicapitis. The sequence continues at coordinate 2,486 of NZ_BAAGZI010000136.1, read as the reverse complement.
CCGGTGCGCAGGATGGAGTTCTCATACACCCGGCCCGCCAGCCAGACGAGCAGGACGATCGCGAGAAGGGAGACGGCGAGACCTGCGAACTGGTTCCAGATCGGGACGCCGAAGGCCGCACGGACCGGCATCAGCACCGGCGCGAAGACCGGGATGAACGACAGGGCCGTGACGAGCGGGCCGTCCGGGTCCGAGGGGACGAGGCTGAACGACAGGATGTACGGCACGAGGATCAGCGTCTGGATCGGGCCCGAGACGCTGCCCAGCTCCTCCTGCCGGGACACCAGCGCCGCCGCCGCCGCGAACAGCAGCGCGTAGAGCGCGAACCCGACGGCGAACCACACCAGGCTCCACACGGCCGCACCGTAGAAGTCGGCGCTCGGAATGTCCAGGACACCGGTCGTGGCGGCGCCCGCCACCCCGACGACCAGGATCGTCGACATCTGGACCAGGCTGACCGAGCCGATCCCCAGCACCTTGCCGAACATCAGCTGCCAGGGCCGCAGCGAGCTGAGCAGGATCTCGACGATCCGGCTGGCCTTCTCCTCCACGACTCCCTGCGCGACCTGGAGCCCCGACACCATGACCATCAGATACAGCAGGAACGCGATCACCATGGCCAGGACCACCCGCTGGCCCTTGTGCTCGTCCGCGCCCTCGATCGAGGTCACCTGGAGATCCGAGGCCGCCGCGACGTTCTGCGCGACGACGGCCGGGTCGACCCCCGCCTTGGCCAGTTCGGTGTTGAGCGCGCCCTGACCGGCCATGACGTTCAGGGTGTTCCGCAGCCCGTCGTCCAGGTCCTTCTTGACGATCACGCGGAGGGGATCGGTGAGGACGACCGCATCGAGGTCCTCGTCCTTGACGAGGCGTTCGCCGTCGGCCTGGGCGATCTGCCGGGTCTCGACCTCCTCGCCGACGGTCTGCGCGGCGGCGGCCAGCGGCTGCCCGAGCGCACCGTCCACGATGCCGATCTTCGTCGGGTCGCTGCCGTCGGCGAGCTTCAGCAGCACCGACAGCGCCACCACGACGACCACCATGATGCCGGTGGAGATCAGGAAGCCCTTGCCCTTGATCCTCGTGGAGAACTCCCGGCCGGCGACGAGCCGGACCATGGTCCCGTTGTTCATGCGGACTCCTCCTGGGTCACGACGTGCCGGTACAGCTCGGTCAGGCTGGGTCTGCGCCAGGCGAACTCACGGACGGGCCCGTGGGCGAGTGCCGCGCGCAGCACGTCCTGGTCGTCGGCGCCGGGCGCGAGCTTCAGCACGTCGCCCTCCTGGCCGGTCACTCCGGGGACGTCCAGCGCCCAGCCGGCGGGCGCGTCCTCCACCCGGACGACCAACAGCGCGTCACCCGAGCTCCGCAGCTCCTCGACCGTGCCGGACGCGACCAGCGCCCCGTCCTTGATGATCCCGACCCGGTCGCAGAGCCGCTCGACCAGGTCGAGCTGGTGGGAGGAGAACAGCACCGGGACGCCTTCGGCGGCCTTGTCCCGCAGCACCTGGCTCATCACGTCGACGGCGACCGGGTCGAGCCCGGAGAACGGCTCGTCGAGCACGAGGATCGCCGGGTCGTGGACGAGGGCGGCGGCGAGCTGGACGCGCTGCTGGTTGCCGAGGCTGAGTTTCTGCACCTCGTCGTCGCGGCGGGAGGCGACGCCCAGCCGCTCCAGCCAGAGGTCGACCGAGGCCGTGGCGCGGTCCTTGGCGAGCCCGCGCAGCCTGGCCAGGTAGACGAGCTGTTCGGCGACCTTCATCTTCGGGTAGAGCCCGCGCTCCTCCGGCATGTAGCCGATGGTGCGCCGGACGTCGTCGCTGAGCGGCTCACCGCCCCAGCGGACCTCGCCCGAGTCGGCCGAGAGCACCCCGAGCACGATCCGCATCGTGGTGGTCTTTCCCGCGCCGTTGCTGCCGACGAATCCGTGGATCTCCCCCGCGCGGACGTCGAGGCTGAGGTCCTTCAGCGCTCGGACGTCCCCGTAGCTGCGAGAGACCTTCTTGATTTCCAGTCTCATATCGTTCACGCAGCTGAGACTCTCATGATCAGTGACGGGTTCCAACAAATCAGGCGATGCACACGATTTCCCCGTGCAGGATGACGAACCATCCGTCCGGTTCGGACGTCCAACGCGCCCAGCCGTCCGACAGCCGGGCCAGGTCGGCGGCGGTCGCCCGTCCCTCGCGCACCGCCTGGGCCGCCATCTCCGACTGGACGACGCGGTCGCGCCACATCCCGCCCCAGTAGGCGCGTTCGTCCTCGGTGGCGTGGCACCAGACGGAGGCCGTCGGGGTGATCTCGGCGAATCCGGCGGCGCGCGCCCAGGCCAGGAGGCGGCGTCCGGCGTCGGGCTCGCCGCCGTTGGCGCGGGCGCACTCCTGGTACAGGTCCATCCACGCGTCCAGCTCGGGCAGCCGCGGGTACCAGGTGAAGCCCGCGTAGTCGGCGTCGCGGGCGACGACGACGCCGCCCGGCGCGCACACGCG
>NZ_BAAGZI010000135.1:0-13863 GCF_054778695.1 Actinocorallia lasiicapitis | reverse complement strand
TCGAGGGAGCTCGAAGCCGTGATCCGCAAAGTCGCTCTGCTGGCCGCCGCCGGGCTGGCGCTGTCGATCCAGACGATCGGCCTGCCGATGCAGCTGGCCGTCCGGCGGGCCGAGCTCGGCGCCGCAACCGCTTCGGCCGGTTTCTTCCGGCCGTTCGGCGGCGTCGTCGGCGTCGGAGCGGGCATGGCCGTCGCCTACCGGACGGGCCTGCCGGAGCCCGCGCCCGCCTTCCTGCTCGCCGCCGGTTTCGCACTGGCCGCACTCCCGCTCGCCCTGCTGGTACGGGAGGTCCCCCTACCCGAGACGCCCCGCTCCAGGTGAGGGCGGTCCGGTGAACCAACCGTGCGGGTGTTTCGGATGTGAGTCTCAGTTAACGCCCGGGTGACGGGCGGGACGCCATTGGGAAATGTTCGCTGTTCAGCATCTTTCCCATGGGAGCTGACACGGAATTCGCGCTGGTCGTGGTCGGGCATGGGCCAACCGGACACCGTCTGGTGGAGGCTCTTCGGGAGCGGGACACCACCGGAGCCTGGAAGATCACGGTCATCGGTGAGGAGACCCGCACCGCCTACGACCGGGTGGCGCTGACGACCTACCTCGAGGGCGCCGACCTGGCCTATCCCGGGCACGGACCCGAGGTCAGGGTGGTCACCGGCGAGCAGGTGACCGCCATCGACCGGGAGGCCCGGCGGGTGACCACCGACACCGGCCAGGTCATCGGCTACGACGTGCTGGTGCTGGCGACGGGCTCATCACCGTTCGTGCCGCCCGTCGAGGGCAAGGACCTGCCCGGCGTGTTCGTCTACCGGACCATCGACGACCTCGACGCGATCCGCGCCTACGCCGCCGGACGGGCGTCGGGCGTCGTGGTGGGTGGCGGGCTGCTCGGCATCGAGGCGGCACGCGCCGTCCAGGGGCTGGGCCTGGAGTCGAGTGTCGTGGAGGTGGCGCCGTGGCTGATGCCGCGCCAGCTCGACGAGGGCGGCGGCGCGATGCTCCGCCGGCACATCGAGGGCCTCGGCATGGACGTCCACGCCGGAACCCCGATGGCGCGCCTGGCGGCGCGCGGCGACGGCGCGGTCGGCACGGTCGAGCTGGCCGACGGCCGGAGCATCCCCGCCGAGGTCGTGGTGTTCTCCGCCGGGATCAGGCCGCGCGACGAGCTGGCGCGCGCCTGCGGTCTCGACGTCGGCGAGCGCGGCGGCATCGTGGTCAACGAGGCGTGCCGCACCTCCGATCCGGCGATCTTCGCGGTCGGCGAGTGCGCGCTGATCGGCGGCATGGTCTACGGGCTGGTCGGGCCGTGCTTCTCGATGGCCGAGGTCGTCGCCGACCGGCTGCTCAACCCCGGCAGCGCCGCCGCGTTCCAGGGCGCCGACCTGTCGACCAAGCTGAAGCTGATGGGCGTGGACGTCGCGAGCTTCGGCGACCCGTTCGCCGACGCGCTCGGCGTCACCTACACCGACCCCGTCGCCGGGGTCTACAAGCGGCTGCTGGTCAGCGACGACGCCCAGACCCTGCTCGGCGGTGTCCTCGTCGGCGACGCCGAGACCTACGCGACGCTCCGCGCCTACGTCGGCGGCAAGCTGCCGGGCGCGCCCGAGCAGATGCTGTTCGGCGGCACCGAGGCGGCGGGCGGCGACCTGCCCGGCGCGACCGTGATCTGCTCCTGCAACAACGTGACGGCCGAGAGCATCAGGTGCGCGATCACCGACCACGAGCTCCGCGACGTCCCGTCGGTCAAGGCGTGCACCCGCGCCGGCTCGTCCTGCGGCTCCTGTGTCCCGCTGGTCAAGAAGATCCTCGACGCCGAGCTGACGGCCGCGGGGATCGAGGTGTCCAAGGCGATCTGCGAGCACTTCGCCTACTCGCGGGCCGAGCTGTTCGACATCGTCCGGGTCCGGCAGATCGGCACGTTCACGCAGCTCATCGCCGAGCACGGCACCGGCCGGGGCTGCGACATCTGCAAGCCGGCCGTCGCGTCGATCCTGGCGTCGCTGGGCAACGGCCACATCCTGGACGGCGAGCAGGCCGCCCTCCAGGACACCAACGACCACTTTCTGGCGAACATGCAGAAGAACGGCACCTACTCGGTGGTGCCGCGGATCCCCGGCGGGGAGATCACCCCGGAGCGGCTGATCGTGATCGGCGAGGTCGCCCGCGACTTCGGCCTCTACACCAAGATCACCGGTGGGCAGCGGATCGACCTGTTCGGCGCGCGGGTGGAGCAGCTTCCGCAGATCTGGAAGCGCCTCGTGGACGCCGGGTTCGAGTCCGGGCACGCCTACGGCAAGTCGCTGCGGACCGTGAAGTCGTGCGTCGGCTCCACCTGGTGCCGGTACGGGGTCCAGGACTCCGTCGGCATGGCGATCAAGCTGGAGCTGCGCTACCGCGGGCTGCGCGCGCCGCACAAGCTCAAGTCGGCGGTGTCGGGCTGCGCCCGCGAATGCGCGGAGGCCCAGTCCAAGGATTTCGGGATCATCGCCACCGAGAAGGGCTGGAACCTCTACCTGTCGGGCAACGGCGGGATGCGGCCCCGCCACGCCGACCTGTTCGCCACCGACCTCACCGACGACGAGCTGATCACCCTGATCGACCGGTTCCTGATGTTCTACATCAGGACCGCCGACCGGCTCCAGCGCACCTCGGTCTGGATGGAGAACCTGGAAGGCGGCCTCGACTACCTGCGCGAGGTGATCGTCGAGGACCGGCTGGGGATCTGCGCGGAGCTCGACGCCGCGATGGCACGGCACGTCGAGATCTACTCCGACGAGTGGGCCGACACCCTGGAGGACCCCGAGCGGCTGCGCCGGTTCGTCTCCTTCGTCAACGCCCCCGAGACCCCCGACCCGTCGATCTCGTTCGAGATCGAGCGCGAGCAGATCAAGCCCGTTCTGCTGGCCGGCCCCCGCCTGGAAGTGGTGACCAAATGACGACCGCGACAGCCCTCTGGACCGATGTGTGCGCCTACGCCGAACTGCTCCCCGAGCGGGGGGTCGCCGCGCTCGTCGGCGAGCGTCAGGTGGCGGTCTTCCGCACCCGGGAGGGCGACCTGTACGCCCTGGACAACCGGGACCCGTTCAGCGACGCCCATGTGATGTCGCGCGGGCTGCTCGGCTGCCGCGGCGGGGTGCCCACGGTGGCGTCCCCGATGTACAAGAACGTGTTCGCGCTGGCCACCGGGCAGAGCCTCGACGACCCCGAGCGGAGCGTCGCGACCTATCCGGTCCGGTTGAACGGCGGCAGGGTCGAGGTGGCGACGTGAGCGTCGTCGTCGTCGGGAACGGGATGGCGGGATCACGGTTCGTCACCGAGCTGCGGACCCGCGACCCCAAGGTGCCGATCACGGTGTTCGGCGCCGAGCACCAGCAGGCCTACAACCGGGTGCTGCTGTCGAATGTGCTGGCCGGGGTGACCAGGGCCGACCACATCGGGCTGGTCGACGCCGGCTGGTACGCCGCCCACGGCGTGGACGCGCGGCTCGGCGTCGGGATCGTGGCGATCGACCGGGAGAAGCGGATCGTCCACGGCTCGGACGGCTCCGTCACCTCCTACGAGACCCTGGTCCTGGCGACGGGGAGCACCGCGTTCATCCCGCCGATCCCGGTCGAGGACAGCGCCGACAGCGCGGCCGTCCGGCTGCCCGAGGGCGCGATGGTCTTCCGGACCCTCGACGACTGCCGGGAGATCTCGGCGGTCGCCGACCGGTCCCGCAAGGCGGTCGTGGTGGGTGGCGGGCTGCTCGGCATCGAGGCGGCACGCGGGCTCGCCGGCCGCGGGCTGGACGTCACCGTGCTGCACCTGGCGGGCCATCTCATGGAACGCCAGCTCGACCCGCCCGCCGGCCGCGTCCTGGTGCGGACCCTTGACCGGCTGGGCATCGGCACCCGGCTCCAGGCGAACGTCTCGGGGCTCACGACCACGCCGGACGGCCAGGTCAGCGGGGTCGAACTGACCCTTCCCGACGGCTCGGCCGAACGGGTCGAGGCCGATCTGGTCGTCCTGTCCTGCGGAGTGCGGCCCGAGGCGGGGCTGGCCCGCGCGGCCGGGCTGGAGGTCGACCGGGCGATCGTGGTGGACGACGAGCTCCGCTCGGTGACCGACCCCGACGTCCGGGCCATCGGCGAGTGCTCCCAGCACCGCGACGAGGTGTACGGGCTGGTCGCGCCGGCCTGGGAGCAGGCGTCTGTCCTCGCGGACCTGCTCGCCGGCACCGCGCCCGACGCGCGTTTCACCGGCTCCCGACAGATCACCCGGCTCAAGGCCACCGGGATCGAGCTGGCGTCGATGGGCGAGACCCACTGGGGCGACGACGACGAGGGCGTCGAGATCGTCCATTTCACCGACTCGACCCGCGGCACCTACAAGAAGGCCGTGATCCGGGACGGAAGGCTGATCGGCGCGATCCTGCTGGGCGAGACAGCCACCGCCGGCACCCTCACCCAGCTCTACGACCACGCGTCGCCGCTGCCGAGCGAACGGCTCAGCCTGCTGTTCCAGGGCGTCGGCTCGGCGTCCGAGGCGGCGTCGCCGCTGCGCATCCCCGACGCCGCCACCATCTGCACCTGCAACAACGTGACCAAGGGGCAGATCAGGGCGTGCTGGCAGCGCGGCGCCAGGACCACCGACGAGGTCTCCCGGCAGACCCGCGCCTCGACCGGCTGTGGCACCTGCCGGTCGGCGGTCGAGGGCATCGTCGCCTGGCTGGACGAGCAGGACTCCGTCACCGTCTGACGGCCGGAAGGCTGAAGGGCCCGTCCCCCGAGTGGTCCCGGGGAACGGGCCCTTCAGCCGTTCTCCAACCCTCAGACCGGGGCGATCCGGACGGCGCAGACCTTGAACTCGGGCATCCGGGAGACCGGGTCGAGCGCCGGATTGGTCAGGTCGTTGACGCCCTTCCAGTGGAACGGCAGAAAGACCGTGTCCTGCCGGATCGCGTCAGAGAGACGGGCCTTGACGGTCGTCGTGCCGCGCCGGCTGGCGACCTCGACGAACGCGCCCTCGGCGATGCCGCAGCGGTCGGCGAGATCGGGATGAAGTTCCAGGAACGGTTCGGGCGCCGCCCTGACCAGGTCGGGGACCCTGCGCGTCTGGGCGCCGCTCTGGTAGTGGGTGAGCAGCCGTCCGGTGGTCAGGTAGAGCGGGTAGTCGGTGTCGGGACGTTCGGCGGGGCCGCGGTGCTCGACCGGGATCATCCGGGCGCGGCCGTCGGGGGTGGCGAACCGGTCCAGGAACGGACGCGGGGTGCCGGGGTGCCGTTCGTCGGGACACGGCCAGAACACGCCTCCCTCGGCCTCGATCCGGTCGTAGGTGATGCCCGCGTAGTCGGCGATCCCGCCGGAGGTGGCGCGGCGCAGCTCGTCGAAGACCTCGCCGGGGTCGGTGCTCCATTTGCCGGGGGCCGCGAGCCTCGACGCCAGCCCGGCGATGATCTCCAGATCGGTGCGGACTCCTTCGGGCGGGAGCAGCGCCCGGTTGCGGCGCAGCACCCGTCCCTCCAGATTGGTCATCGTGCCCGACTCCTCCGCCCACTGGGCGGTCGGCAGCACGACGTCGGCGCGGGCGGCGGTCTCCGACAGCACGAAATCGGCGACGACCAGCAGGTCCAGCGCGTCCAGGCGGGCCGTCACCGAGGCGGCGCGCGGCGCGGACACCACCGGGTTGGAGCCGAACAGCAGCAGCGCCTTCGGGCCCTGCTCCGAGCCGAGGGCGTCCAGGAGTTCGTAGGCGGAGCGTCCGGCGCCGGGCAGGAGCTCGGGATCGACGCCCCAGACGTCCGCGACATGGGCGCGTGCCGCCGGATCGTCGATCTTCCGGTAGCCGGGAAGCTGGTCGGCCTTCTGGCCGTGCTCGCGGCCGCCCTGCCCGTTGCCCTGGCCGGTGATGCAGCCGTAGCCAGAACCCTCGGTGCCGGGCAGGCCGAGCGCGAGCGCCAGATTGATGAAGGCCGTCACGGTGTCGACGCCCTGGGCCTGCTGCTCCGCGCCGCGTGCGGTGAGGATCAGCGAGCGGCTCCCCCTGGCCAGCATCCGGACGGTCTCCCGCATCTGCGCGACCGGCACCCCGGTGATCCGCTCGACCCGCTCCGGCCAGTAACCGTTGACCGCGGTCCTGACCTGCTCCCAGCCGGTGGTGCGGCGCGCCAGATACTCCTCCTCCACCAGGCCCTCGGTCATCGCGAGATGCAGCAGCCCGTTGGCCAGCGCCAGATCGGTGCCCGGGGTGAGCTGGAGATGGAGGTCGGCCTGCTTGGCGGTGGGGGTGCGGCGCGGATCGGCGACGATCAGCGCGCCGCCGCCGGCCTTCTGCTCGGTGAGGTGCCGCAGGAACGGCGGCATGGTCTCCGCGACGTTCCCGCCGACCATGAGGATCACGTCGGCCTCGGCCACGTCGGTGATCGGTCCCGGCAGCCCGCGGTCCAGGCCGAACGAGCGGTTGAGCGCGGCGGCGGCCGACGACATGCAGAACCGGCCGTTGTAGTCGATCTGCGAGGTCCGCAGGCCGATCCGGGCGAACTTGCCGAGCTGGTAGGCCTTCTCGTTGGTGAGGCCGCCGCCGCCGAACACACCGATGGCGTCCGGGCCGTGCGCGTCCTGGAGGGCGCGGATCCCGGCGGCGACGTGGTCGAGGGCCTCGTCCCAGGAGCAGGGGCGCAGGGCGCCGTCGCGGCGGAGCAGCGGGGTGGTCAGCCGGTCGGGGACGGTCAGCAGTTCGGCCGCCGACCAGCCCTTCTGGCAGAGGCCGCCCCGGTTGGCCGGGACGTCCTCACGCGGCGCGATCTTCCGCTCGGGCGAGACCGTCATCCCGCACTGGAGCGCGCAGTACGGGCAGTGGGTGGCGGTCATACCCCGGCCTCCGCGAGGCTCGCGCGGCCCGTCTCGGCGCGGGTGATACCGCGCTTGCGCAGGTAGAGCGCCCAGGTGAGGACCATGCAGAGCGCGTAGAAGACGGCGAGACCGATCAGGGCGGGCGCGATCCCGCCGCTGCGCTCGATCGAGACCCGGAACGCCTGCTGGACCAGGACGCCGCCGAGCGCGCCGACCGCCGAGCAGATGCCGATCGCGGCGGCGGCGTGACGGCGTCCCGCGGACGCGGCGCGGGCGACGGCGGCCTCGACGTCGGCGTCCACGCGGGACAGCGCCTGGATCCGGAAGATCGCCGGAATCATCCGGTAGGTGGAGCCGTTACCGAGCCCGGTCGTGCCGAACACGCACAGGAACGCGCCGAGGAACAGCGCCCAGTCGCCGGAACCGACCGCGTAGGCGACCGCGCCGATCTCCACCGCCAACCCCAGGAAGACGATCATGGTGACGCGGGCGCCGCCGAACCGGTCGGCGAGCCAGCCGCCGACCGGCCGGGCGAACGAGCCCACGAACGCGCCCAGCCAGATGAAGTTCGCGCCCTTGACGTCCGGGAACTGGGCCTTGATCAGGACCCCGAAGGAGAACGCGTAGCCGATGAACGAGCCGAACGTCCCGATGTAGAGCACGGACATCACCCAGGTCTGGGCGCGGCCGCAGATCGAGACCATCTCACCGACCGTGTAGGCGGTCGTCGCGGTCCGCAGGTTGTTCATGAAGAAGTACGAGCCGGCGGCGGCGAGCAGGACGAACGGCATCCAGACCCAGCCGACGGCGACCAGCCCGAACGCCACGATCAGCGGCGGCATCAGCAGCTGGGTGACGCTCGTGCCGAGGTTGCCGCCCGCCGCGTTCAGGCCGAGCGGCAGCCCCTGCTTGGACGCCGGATAGAAGTGGGTGATGTTCGCCATCGACGAGGCGAAGTTCCCGCCGCCGAGCCCCGTCGTCGCGGCGATCGCCAGGAGCGCCCAGAACGGCAGGGTGGCCAGGTTCTCGATCGCGTAGACGAACAGGCCGGTCGGGATCAGCAGGAGCAGGCCGGAGACCACCGTCCAGTTCCGCCCGCCGAACCGGGCAGGGGCGAAGGTGTAGGGGATCCGGATCAGCGCGCCGACCAGGTTCGGGACGGTCGTCAGCCAGAGCACCTGCTCCGTGGTGAACACGCCCTTGGGCAGATTCAGGACCGCGATGCTCCACAGCAGCCACACACAGAAGCCGAGATGCTCGGTCAGCACCGAGAACGCCAGATTCCGGACGGCGACCCGTTTGCCCGTGGACGCCCAGAACGCGGCGTCGTCCGGCTCCCAGCGCTCGATCCAGCGTCCTCTGCCGACGACCGGGGCCTGGGCCCGCTCCTCCACAAGCGTCGTCATCCTGAACCTCCGCGCCTAGAAAATCCCGACACGGCGGACAATATGTACGGTGCGTTACGCGATTCGGCCTCGGCGATGTCGTCCGTGAAACGGACAACGCACATTCGTCACACGGCGCTGTTGGGTTCAGCCCAGCGAACCGTAGGCGGTGACCGAAAGGAACGTGATGGGCACGTCCAGCAGGTCGATGGGGCCGTGCGGAGCCTCACCGTCGAACTGCAGGGCGTCACCGGGCGCCATCGCGTAGCGGGCGTCGCCGTGGCCGTAGACCATCCGGCCCTCCAGCAGGTAGAGGAACTCGGTGCCGCCGTGCTGGTAGAGCGGGAACGGCTCACTGGTGTCGGTCAGGGTCACCAGCAGCGGCTCGATCCGCTTGTGCTCGCCGCGCAGCGAACCCAGCAGCCGGTAGACATGGCCGAGTTCGCTGCCGCGGCGGGAGATCCTGGCGCCTTCGCCCGCCGGGACGAACACCGCCTCGTGCTCGGCGTCCAGACCGCGGAACAGGGCCGTCACCGGGAGGTTCAGCGCCTCGGCGAGCTTGCCGAGGGTGGACAGGCTGCAGCTGGTCTGGGCATTCTCGACCTTCGACAGCATCGCCTTGGACAGGCCGGCGCGGCGCGCCAGCTCGGCCAGGGAGACGCGCTTGGCCGTCCGGTGCTCACGCACCCTCATCGCGATGATCTCTTCCAGCCGCACCCGCCCAGGATAGGGCCGGGCAGACCGCGTCGAGAGGAACCGTCAGGTCCATGGCGATCGACAGGACGAGCGTCCCGCGCTGGGGGACCACCGCCCCCGGTGTGGACACCGGTGGACGCTCCTATGCCGTGGTCTCGCTCGGCGAGGCCGCACGGGCCGTCGCGGAACGCTGGATCGGCGAGATCACCGCGCCGCTCTGGCACGCCCACGCCGACGCGCTCGACGACGGGCTGCTCGCCGCGTTCCGCCGTGAGCTGGGCAGGGCGAACGTCGGCTGGCGGCTGATGCTGACCGGCCCCGAGGACGAGGTGCAGATCCTGCGCTCGGCGGCCGTCGAAGCCGGGGCGCTCCAGTGCGAGATCAGGGCGCACGCCACCTCGGCGGAGCGGCAGCGCGTCTACTGCGCGCACTGCCGGACCGTCTCCCCCACCGGCGCCGGGATCGGCGGGGTCGTGCGCTGCCGGGGCAGCGGGCTCGACCTCGTCGTCCACCACCACTCGCGGCGGCTGGCCGCCTATCTCGGCTACCGGGCCGACGTCGAGGAGGCACCGTGAAACTGGTCGTCCGCGACGTCCTCGAGGCGTGTGCCGGGGTGCGGTCGTTCCGGCTGGCCAGGCCCGACGCCGCTCCCCTTCCCGGCTACACGCCCGGCAGCCATGTGGTCGTCGACGCCGGCGACCGCCGCAACGCCTACTCGCTGACCGGCGACGGCACCGTCGGCGACCACTACGAGATCTCCGTCCTCGAGGTGGACGACCACTACACCGCCGACCTGAGGCTTCGCCGGAAGATCCTGGACGCCGATCCCACCCGCTGTGTCGTCCTGCCCGAGGCGCGGCCCGCGGCCTGGGATGCCCTCCTCTACGTCCTCACCGAGCTGGCCGCCACGTATCCGGACCGGTTCGCCCTGGATTGCGACGGCGACGCCCGGATCTGGCGGAACCGCCCGCTCGGCGTCGAGCAGCGGTTCGTCTTCGGCGACGACTCCACCCTGCCCTGCGACCCCCTGACCTTCGCCGGACGCCAGGCCCAGGAGGACCTCGTGCTGCTCGACCAGCGCGAGGGCGCCCTGTGGGCGGACGCCGGGCTCGTCACGTTCGCCGCCGACTGGTCGCTCAACTTCGTCATCGGGATGCCGTTCCTGGAAATCCACGGGCCGGTGCCGCGGATCCACGAGGAAGGCGTGATCACCCGTGCCGAGCAGTTCCTGATGCGGCTCGAACCCGGCGTGGAGTACCGGCGCACCAACTGGTCGATGACCGTCGACCGCCGGTTGGACGTCTCGACCGAGACCTACCCGGAGTGGGGCCGCGACCGGTGGCTCGCGACCGTCGAGGTCCAGCATCTCCTCAGGCTTCCGGGCTCCCACGCGATCCTCTTCCTGATCCGCACCCATCTGGCCCCGCTCAGCGAGATCGCTTCGGTGCCGGAGTGGCGAGAACGGTTCGGCAGGGTATGGCAGGACCTGCCGGATGACATGGTCGACTACAAAGGTCTGAGTCGCTACCGGGCGGCCGTCGCCCGCTGGCTGGCTCCGGCCTGACACCACCCCGAGAAAGGCGGAACCATGGCACAGCACGTGCGGGGCATCGTGGCCCCGGGACGCGGCGAGCCGGTCGAGATCAGGACGATCGTCGTCCCCGATCCCGGTCCTGGCGAGGCCGTCGTCCGGGTCCAGGCCTGCGGCGTCTGCCATACCGACCTGCACTACCGGCAGGGCGGCATCAACGACGACTTCCCGTTCCTGCTCGGCCACGAGGCCGCGGGGATCGTGGAGTCGGTCGGCGCGGACGTCACCGAGGTCGCGCCCGGCGACTTCGTGATCCTCAACTGGCGGGCGGTCTGCGGTAGCTGCCGGTCCTGCCGGCGCGGCCGGCCCTGGTACTGCTTCAACACCCACAACGCGCAGCAGAAGATGACCCTGGACGACGGCACAGAGCTGTCGCCCGCCCTCGGCATCGGGGCGTTCGCCGAGAAGACGCTGGTGGCCGCGGGCCAGTGCACCAAGGTCGATCCGGCCGTCTCGCCCGCCGTGGCGGGGCTGCTCGGCTGCGGGGTGATGGCCGGGATCGGCGCGGCCGTCAACACCGGCGGGGTCGGGCGCGGCGACACGGTGGCCGTCATCGGCTGCGGCGGGGTCGGCGGGGCGGCGATCATGGGGTCGCGGCTGGCGGGGGCCGCCCGGATCATCGCGGTCGACATCGACCCGCGCAAGCTGGAGCAGGCGCTCCGGCTCGGCGCGACGCACACGGTCAACTCCACGCAGAGCGATCCGATCGAGGCGATCAGGGAGCTGACCGACGGCAACGGCGCCGACGTGGTGATCGAGGCGGTCGGCCGGCCGGAGACCTACGAGCAGGCCTTCTACGCCCGCGACCTGGCCGGGACCGTGGTGCTCGTCGGGGTGCCGACCCCGGAGATGAGGCTGGAGCTGCCGCTGCTCGACGTGTTCGGGCGGGGCGGCGCGCTCAAGTCGTCCTGGTACGGGGACTGCCTGCCCAGCCGCGACTTCCCGCTGCTCGTGGACCTGCATCTGCAGGGCAGGCTCGCGCTGGAGGAGTTCGTGTCCGAGACGATCGGCCTCGAGGACGTGGAGAAGGCGTTCGAACGGATGCACCACGGCGACGTGCTCCGCTCGGTGGTGATCCTGTGATCGGCCATCTCGTCACCTCGGGCACCTTCACGCTGGACGGCGGGGTCTGGGACGTCGACAACAACGTCTGGATCGTCGGCGACTCCAGCGAGGTGATCGTCATCGACGCCGCCCATGACGCGGCGGCCATCGCCGCGGCGGTCGGCGACCGGACCGTCCGGGCGATCGTCTGCACGCACGGGCACAACGACCACATCGACGCGGCGCCCGCCCTCGCGGCGCTCACCGGAGCCCCGGTCCTCCTGCATTCCGCCGACCTGCCCCTCTGGGAGCTGACCCATCCCGGCACCGCACCCGACGGCATCCTCACCGACGGCGAGACCCTGAAGGCCGGCGGGATCGACCTCACGGTCCTGCACACGCCGGGCCACGCCCCCGGCGCGGTCTGCCTGCACGCCCCCGACCTGGAGACGGTCTTCACCGGCGACACCCTGTTCCAGGGCGGCCCCGGCGCCACCGGCCGCTCCTTCTCCGACTTCCCGACCATCATCACCTCGATCGAGCACCGGCTGCTGCCCCTGCCGCCCGGCACGACGGTCCGCACCGGCCACGGCCCGACCACGACGATCGGCGCCGAATCCCCGCACCTCCCCACCTGGCTGGCCAGAGGCCACTGAGACTCCGGGACCGGGGCGTTCCACCGCGAGCGCCCCGGCTCGGTCAGTCCTGGAGCAGGCCGATGACGTTGCCGTCGGCGTCCTTGACGGTCGCGATCTGGCGGGTGCCGCCTACGGTCTTGGCGTCGGCGACCAGTGTCGCGCCGGAGTCGAGCAGGCTCTTGATCGTGCCGGCGATGTCCTCGACGTGCCAGTAGCCGATGGGGCCCGTCATGCCCGACTTGTGGCCGTTGGGGTCGAGGCCGACGGACTGGCCGGGCGCCTCGTACTGGACGTAGTACGGCTCGTCCACGACGGGTGTGCCGAGCAGCGCGCCGAAGACCTTCTTGGCGGCGTCGAGGTCGGTGACGGGGAAGATGACGGTCTTGAGTCCCAGGGTCATGGCACGGCTCCCTCAGTTCGTTTCCTGCTGACCTCTCCACCGTAGGGCGGGTGAACCGCCGGAGGCTTCTCGAAAACTGACCGTTCAGCCGATCTTGAAGGTCGCCTGGTAGGAGCTGGGGTCGAGCTGACCCGGCGCCTCCGGGTACGGGTCAAGGGCGACCAGTTCCACGGTGTGGCCGCCGACCGTCGCGGTCTTCGGATCGGCGTTCACATGGAGTTCGTGCCGGGCACCGCCCGCGGTCACGACGACCGTGGCGTCGCCCGCCCAGACGCAGTCGACGGCGCGCGGGCAGCGGCTGTCGTTCTCGACCCCTGTGAAGGTCAGCCCTTCGGCGGTCTGCCCGACCTTGAGCACCGTCACCCCAGCCGGGACGGGCTCGGTACCGGCGTCCGCGCAACCGCCACCGGCCAGGACGGCCAGGAGCAGCCCCCCGCACACGAGTCTTCTCATGACCCCACCCCTATCACGGACGCCGGACGCCGCCCGGCCTTCACCGGGTGATCCGGCCGCCGGTACGATCCGTTCGTGGCTTACCTGTACTGGAAAGACGTCCCGACGCGGTGGAACGACAACGACTGCTACGGGCATATGAACAATGTCGTCCACTACGAGATGATGGACACGGCCGTGAACACCTGGATGATCAGGGAGGCCGGGTTCGATCCGCTCAGGGGCGACGCCATCGGCATGTGCGTGGCGTCGAGCTGCCAGTACCGGGCCGAAGCGGGCTTCCCGGACGTCATCCGGGTGGGGCTGCGGATCGGCAAGCTCGGCTCGTCGAGTGTGAAGTGGGAGATCGGCCTGTTCAAGGGCGAGGTCCTGATCGCCGAGGGCGAGTTCACCCATGTGTTCGTCGGCCGGACGTCACGGCGTCCCGTACCGATCGCGGGCGCGCTGCGCGACGCGATGGAGAAGCTGGTGGCGGCGTGAAGACACGGGCCGCGGTCCTCACCGAGCTGGGGCTGCCCACGCCCTACGCCGTCTCCCGGCCGCTGGAGATCACCGAACTGACCCTGGACGATCCCGGTCCCGGCGAGCTGCTGGTGCGCATCGGGGCGGCGGGGCTCTGCCACTCCGACCTGTCGGTGATCAACGGTTCGCGGGTGCGGCCGCTGCCGATGGCGCTCGGCCATGAGGCCGCGGGCGAGGTCGTGGCGGTCGGCGCGGACACCGGTTTCCTGGTCGGCGACCATGTGGTGCTCGCGTTCGTGCCCGCCTGCGGCGCGTGCGCCCGGTGCGCGGCCGGACGTCCGGCGCTCTGTCTGCCGGGTGCGGCCGC
>NZ_BAAGZI010000134.1:0-13879 GCF_054778695.1 Actinocorallia lasiicapitis | reverse complement strand
GTCCCCCGACCGTGGTCAGCGCGATCCGGCAGACGGCCCCGGTGTGCCCGGTCAGCTCGGGGCCCGCCGGAAGCCCGAACGGCAGCGGCAGCTCCCGGCCGGGCCCGCGCCGCAGCCGCTCCTGCACCTGGACGGCGCTCGGCCGGTTCCCCGGGTCCTTGGCCAGGCAGTCGTAGAGCAGTTCCCGCATCGGCTCCGGCACCCCGGACAGGTCGGGTTCGTCGGTGATGATGTGGTGCATCACGTCGCGCTGGTACTCGTCCATCCCGAACGCGGGCCGCCCGCAGGCCGCGAACACCATCGTCGACGCCCACGCGAACACGTCGGTGTGCGGGCCGATCCGGTGCTGGTGGTTGATCTGCTCGGGCGCCATGTAGGCGGGCGTGCCGACCCCGACCCCGGCGCGGGTGGACAGCGTGTTGAGCGCGTGGGCGATCCCGAAGTCGATGACGCGCGGCCCGTCCGGGCCCAGCAGGATGTTGCCGGGCTTGAAGTCGCAGTGCATGATCCCGACGGCGTGGATCGCGACCAGCGCCGCGATGGTCTCGGCGGCGAGCCTGCGCAGCCCGTGCGGATCGAACGGCCCCTTGCCGTCGACCCGCTCGGCGAGGGTGGGGCCCTCGATGTACTCGCTGACGATGTACGGGCAGCCGTTGAACACGCCCGAGTGCATGACCTTCGCGGTGTGCCCGTCGACGCTGCCCGCCACCTCGAACTCGTGGGCCAGCCAGCGCCGGGAGTTCTCGTCGTCGGCGAACTGCGGGTGCAGCAGCTTGATCGCGACCTCGGTGCCGTCGCGGGCGATCCCGTGGTAGACGGTGCCCTGGCCGCCGTGGCCGAGCAGGCCCTTCAGCCGGTAACCGGCGAGCTCTTTCGGGTCCTCCCGACGCAGGGGGCGCGTCTGCGGCATACGAACCTCCGGGGGTCCACGCCAATCTATCCCGCGCGCCAGCCCCCGCCCGGTTCACACGGCACGTGTCAGGGCCGGGGTCAGGGTTGGTAGGGCGCGATGGCGCGCCAGCCCGGATCGGGCACCGACTCGACCTTCGCCCTGCCCTCCGGCCAGGACGCCGCGAGCTGGTCGAGGACGGCGACCGCGGGCGATTCGGCGTCGGCGTACAGATGGAACACGCGGATGCCGTCGCCGGTCTCGGTCAGCGCGAGGACGGCCTGCGCGCCCAGCTCCTCCAGCTCCTTCTGCGCGGCCCGCAGCGCCGACGCCGAAGGCTCGACCGGCAGCCGGTCGGGGTTGCTGTGCGCGTACGGCAGTGTCAGCGAGACATGGGTGTCGCACAGCGGGTAGTCCTGCCGGTGCAGCGGGTACTTCACCGCGACGCGGGCGGGATGTCCTCGGGGGGTGCGGCCTTCGCCCGTCAGCCACGCCCCCTCTTTAAAAGGTTCGGCGACCTGTTCGACCACCGACGCCAGCAGGCTGGGCGGCAGGGCGTCGATGGGCGGCTCGATCGCGATGGTCACCTCGCCGATCCAGCGGGCCACGTCGTCCTCGCCGAGCGACCAGTCCAGGACGTGGAAGGCGACCTGGAGCTGGGTCTGCTCGTCCACGAACAGGAAGTCGGGGTGGTAGGCGGAGATGTGGATGCGCGAACGCTGCCGGTCGACCCGCATCCCGAGCTTCACATAGGTGAGGTCGAACTCGTGGTCGGCGAGCGCGAGCTTCTGGGTGAGCATCTCCGGGTCGGGCTGGCGGGCGCCGTAGAAGGTCCACTCCTCGCGCTTGGGCGCGGCCTTGCGCCAGCGCTCGGCGAGACCGCGCAGCTCGGCGATGCCGCCGCCCGTCACCGTGAACGACGGGCCGCCCGCGTCGATCTCCCAGAGCAGATCCGGGTGGATCTTGTGGACGAGCCGGCTGATCTCCTCGTGGAGGCCGGTGTCCAGGGCGTCGTCGGACGCCTCG
This sequence comes from Actinocorallia lasiicapitis, assembly GCF_054778695.1. Classification (NCBI taxonomy): domain Bacteria; kingdom Bacillati; phylum Actinomycetota; class Actinomycetes; order Streptosporangiales; family Thermomonosporaceae; genus Actinocorallia; species Actinocorallia lasiicapitis. The sequence goes on along the minus strand of NZ_BAAGZI010000134.1, from coordinate 11,964 downwards.
ATCTGCTCGCGGAGCCGGGGCCAGTTCTCCCAGAACTCGGAGATGGCGGTCCCGGCGGGGGAGGTGTCACGTCGCTTGAAGATGCCCATATCGCCGTTCATGCTACGACGTCCGGTGGACGTCCGGGGTAAAGGGCTTGCCAGTCGCGAATATCCTTGGGGGACTATGACTCTGCGCGTGCTTGCCGCCATGTCCGGCGGCGTCGATTCCGCCGTCGCCGCGGCCCGGGTGGCCGCCGCGGGCCACGAGGTGACCGGCGTCCATATGGCCCTGTCCGCCAACCCCCAGTCCTACCGGACGGGGGCGCGCGGCTGCTGCACCGTCGAGGACTCCCGCGACGCCCGCCGCGCCGCCGACGTGATCGGCATCCCGTTCTACATCTGGGATCTGGCCGAGCGGTTCGACACCGACGTCGTCCAGGACTTCGTGGACGAGTACGCGGCGGGCCGCACCCCCAACCCGTGCCTGCGCTGCAACGAGAAGATCAAGTTCGCCGCGCTGCTCGACAAGGCGCTGGCGCTGGGCTTCGACGCCGTCTGCACCGGCCACTACGCGCAGGTCAGCGACGGGATCCTGGCGCGCGGCGTGGACGAGGGCAAAGACCAGTCCTATGTGCTGGCCGTCTGCACGCGGGAGCAGCTCCGTCACGCGATCTTCCCGCTGGGCGACACCACCAAGGCCGAGATCCGGCTGGAGGCCGAGCGGCGCGGGCTCCAGGTCGCCGACAAGCCCGACTCCCACGACATCTGCTTCATCGCCGACGGCGACACCCAGGCGTTCCTGCGCGACAGGCTCGGCTCCGCCGAGGGCGACATCGTAGAAGCCGACGGAACCGTGGTCGGCAAGCACGAAGGCGCCTACGGCTTCACCATCGGCCAGCGCAAGGGCCTGCGGATCGGCACCCCCGCGCCCGACGGCAAGCCCCGCTATGTGCTCGACATCTCACCGGTGAACAACACCGTGACGGTCGGTCCGCGTGCGGCGCTGAACGTGGACGAGATCACGGCCGTCCGGCCGATCGGGTTCGAGCGCGAGCTTCCGGCCCGCTGCTTCGTCCAGCTCCGCGCCCACGGCGAGGTGCACGCCTGCACCGCGACCCTGGCCGGCGGGGAGCTGCGGATCGTGCTGGACCGGCCCGCCCAGGGCGTCGCCGCGGGCCAGGCCGCCGTCCTCTACGACGGCGACACGGTGCTCGGCTCCGCGACGATCTCCGCCTCGTCCCTGCTGGCCCCGACGGCCTGAGTCCGGGCTTCTGCGGTCGCGGTCCTGACGGTCTGGAACTTGAGCGCGGCGATGGTCACCAGGGCCAGGAAGGTCACCGCGTTGGCCAGGGTGATCGCCAGATCGCCGCTGCCGAGACCGTAGGCGAGCCAGAGGCCGACCCCCGCGGTGAGCAGGGCGAGATAGGTCCAGGAGAAGTCGTCGGTGGAGCGGGTGCGCCAGGAGCGCAGGAGCTGAGGTGCCCAGCAGCCGGTGGTGAGCGCACCGGCCAGCAGTCCGACTTGAGTCATGACGCTCCGTAACTAGGAACGGTGCCCGGGGTGGTGGGACCGTTCCAAGACAGTAACGCGCGTCACATGGGGATTTCCGGAGAAGTCCGGATACGGTCGGGAGAACTCTGGGTGACCGGACGGCGTCCCAGCTCGATGGCCTGCTGCATCACGTCCAGGAGGCGGTCGGGCAGGGTGGCGTCGAGCAGCGGGCGCGGCGACTGGAAACTCGCCGAGATGATCAGCCCGTCGGAGACGGCCGCCATCATCCGGGTCTTCGGATCGAAGACCGACGCCTCGCCGAGGCCGATCACCGCGCCGCGGTCGCCGGAGATCGCGCCGAACCGCGCCCAGAGGTCGAATCCGTCCTTGGGATCGAACCGGGAGCGGTAGGCCACCAGGATCGCCACCCGGACCTCCTCGGGCTTCTTCCCCTTCGCCCTGACGGTGTGGACGCCGCCGAAGCGCGCCCCGAACTGGTCGGCGCCCGGCGCGGCCGTGCAGGAGGCCACGGGAGCGGTCAGGGCCTTCTCGACCTTCAGGGCGCGGCAGAGGTCGGGCTGGGGGACCGCGCGCAGCGTCAGCGGGTCGGGTGGGTCATAGCCCCCACAAGCGGTCATCACCAGGAGGAAGGTGACAATCAGCCCAATTCTCAGCATGGCGCGCAGGATAAGGCACGGCACAATGGTGCGTGTGACTTTTCCCTGGTCTGACGGCAGCGCGACCGGCATCGGCTCGTACCCGGGCACCGACGCGGCCGAGGTTTTCAAGATCGTGACGGGTGAGATCCCGCTGCCCCACCTACCCGAACTGCCCGATCGAGGGCCCGGCGCCGACATGATCGGCAGAACGGCGGGGCTGCTGGTCGAGATGCCCGTCCGGCTGGAGCCGTCGGGCTGGCGGCTCGGCGACCGGCCCGGCATCGACCTGCGCCGCGCCCACGACTTCCTCAAATACGACCTCGACCTGGTCGAGCAGCTCGCGCCCGGCGGGCCCTTCAAGATCCAGGTCTGCGGCCCGTGGACCCTCGCGGCCGCCATCGAACTGCCGAGCGGCACCCGCGTGCTGCGCGACGCCGGGGCCGTCCGCGATCTGATCGGCTCGCTGGCCGAAGGGGTCAAGGAGCACGTCGCCGAGGTGCGGCGGCGGATCCCCGACGCCCAGATCCTCCTCCAGATCGACGAGCCGGGCCTGCCCGCCGTCCTGGCCGGACGGGTGCCCACCGCCAGCGGGTTCCGCACACTGCGCTCGATCGCCGCGCCGGTCGCCGCCGAGGGGCTGCGGACCGTCCTGGAGGCGTCAGGGGCGTTCCCGATCGTGCACTGCTGCGCCGCCGACGTGCCGTTCAAGGTGCTGCTCGAGGCCGGGGCCAAGGCCCTGTCGGTGGAGATCGGGGCGATCCCGGTCAAGGGCGACGAGATCATCGGCGAGGCCGTCGAGGACGGGATCGGCTTCCTGTTCGGCGTCGTGCCCGGCACGGACGTCCGGCTGCCCGAACCGGCCAGGACGGTGGCGCCCGTCCGGGATCTGTGGCGGCGGCTCGGTTTCCGCCCCGAGACCCTCGGCGGCCAGGTCGTGGTGACGCCCACGTGCGGGATGGCAGGCGCTTCGTCGGCCTATGTCCGGCGCGCTCTGGAAACCTGTAGAAAAGCGGCCGCCACGCTCGTCCACACCCCCGAATAGTGTCAGTGCCGCACGGCAGAATTCAGGGGAGGCCGGGGCCTGGTGAGCTCTTCTCCAGGCAGCATGAACAGGAGGTTCGTCGATGAGTCAGGCTGCGGCGGAACGGCACGGGGAGCTCTCCCGCGTGATCATCGAGGCCAACGAGCAGTACTACAACTCCGACCAGGCGACTCTCAGCGACATCGAGTACGACACGCTGCTGCGCGAGCTGCGCGCGTTGGAGGAGTCCTACCCCGAGCTGGTCACCGAGGAGTCGCCGACACAGCGGGTGGGCGCGGAGGCGTGGCCCGGGTTCGCGTCGGTGGCGCATCTGGAGCGGATGCAGAGCCTCGACAACGCGATGGACTTCGAGGAGCTCACCACGTGGGCGGAGCGCCTTGAGGCCGGGGTCGAGGTCGGCGAGTACCTCTGCGAGCTGAAGATCGACGGCCTGGCGATCTCGCTGGTCTACGAGGGCGGCAAGCTGGTCAGGGCGGTGACCAGGGGCGACGGCGCGGTCGGTGACGACGTCACGGCCAACATCCTGACGATGCCGTCGGTGCCGACCGAGCTGACGGGGAGCTTCCCCGACCTGGTCGAGGTGCGCGGCGAGGTGTTCATGGAGGTCGCGGAGTTCGTCAAGCTCAACGAGCGGCGGATCGCGGCCGGTGAGCCGACCTTCCGCAACCCGCGCAACACCGCCGCGGGCGCGCTCCGGCAGAAGGACGCGGCGGTGACGGCGCAGCGCCCGCTGACCATGATCTGCCACGGGTTCGGGGCCTGGCAGGGCGGCCCGGCGGTGCCGGCGACCCAGTCGGGGATCTACGAGCTGTTCGCCTCGTGGGGGCTGCCGATCTCCGACCGGTACCGGGTGGTGCCCGATCTGGCGGCCGTCAAGGAGTTCATCTCCTACTACGGCGAGCACCGGCACGATCCGCGGTACGAGATCGACGGCATGGTCATCAAGGTCAACGAGCTTTCGGTGCAGCGCAGGCTGGGCTCCACCAGCCGGGCCCCGCGCTGGGCGATCGCGTTCAAGTACCCGCCGGAGGAGGTCCGCACCAAGCTGGTCGACATCAGGGTCGGGGTGGGGCGCACCGGCCGGGTCACCCCGTACGGGCTGATGGAGCCGGTCGCGGTGGCGGGCTCGGTGGTCGAGCGGGCCACCCTGCACAACGCGTTCGAGGTGGTGCGGAAGGGCGTCAAGATCGGCGACACGGTCGTGCTGCGCAAGGCGGGCGATGTGATCCCCGAGATCGTCGAGCCGGTCCTGGAGCTGCGCGACGGCTCCGAGCGCGACTTCGTGATGCCGTCCGAGTGCCCCGAGTGCGGCGCCGGGCTCGCCTACGCCAAAGAGGGCGACAAGGACATCCGCTGCCCCAACACCCGGAGCTGCCCCGGCCAGCTCCGCGAGCGGATCGCGTTCCTGGGCGCGCGCCGCGTGCTCGACATCGACGCGCTCGGCTATGTCGGCGCCACCGCGCTCACCCAGCCGCTGCCGCCGACCGAGGCCCCGGTCAAGGACGAAGGCGATCTCTACCATCTGACGGTCGAGCAGTTGCTGCCGATCAAGAACTATGTGCTGGACGCCGCCTCCGGCACCCCGAAGATCGATCCCAAGACCGGCGAGATGAAGGTCGTCTCGTACTTCGCCAACATCAACGGCACCCCGAAGAAGGTCGTCGAGACCCTGTTCGCGCAGTTGGAGGAGGCGAAGGCGCAGCCGCTGTGGCGGCATCTGGTCGCGCTGTCGATCCGGCACGTCGGGCCGAGCGCCGCCCAGGATCTGGCCCGCAGCCTGCGCTCGTTCGACCGGATCTTCTCGGCCACCGAAGAGGAGCTGACGGAGGTCGAGGGGGTCGGCCCGACCATCGCCAAGTCGATCGTGGAGTGGTGGCAGGTCGACTGGCACCGCGAGATCGTCGAGAAGTGGCGGGCGGCCGGGGTCCGGATGGAGAAAGAGGACGACGGCGAGGAGATCGTCCGGAATCTGGAGGGGCTGACCATCGTGGTCACCGGCTCGCTGGACGGGTTCAGCCGCGACACCGCGAAAGAGGCGATCCAGCTCCGCGGCGGCAAGGCGTCGGGGTCGGTGTCGAAGAAGACCTCGTTCCTCGTGGCGGGGGAGAGCGCCGGGACGAAGTACGACAAGGCCGTCCAGCTGGGGGTGCCGGTGCTCGACGAGGCGGGCTTCCTGGTTCTGTTGCATGAGGGGCCGGAAGCGGCCACATCAGTAACGCTCAGCGAGGAGTGACGAGAATTTCTCGCGGGAAGAGATGAGCGGCGCTCGTGAATTCCCCCACGAGGGAGCTTTCCGTGCGATCCGGTACGTAACACACCGTGCCCGACCGGTTTCGCAAAGCTGACGGAAAGCCTTACAGTCCTCCTGTGAAGGACCCGAACAACACCAGGGACACCCTGCCTCGCGCCGGGTCACCGCTGTGGTGGTATGTCACAGCGGTGGTCGGGGTGGGTGTCACCGTGCTGATCGCGGCGATGTCCGAGGTCACCCCGGCCGATCTGGCGGCCGGGCTGCGCGATCCCCGGTTCTGGCTGCTCGGCCTGTTCATCGTCTTCGGCGAGATCAGGCCGATCATCACCCCGGGCGCCAACGAGAACAACAGCGCGACCACCTCGACCACGTTCACGTTCGCGGCCCTGCTGTACGCGGGGCTGCCCGTCGCCCTCTTCCTGCACGGGCTCGGCGTGGTGCTGTCGGGGATCTTCCACCGGCGCTCGCCGCACCGGACCGTCTTCAACGTGGCGCAGTTCACGCTCGCGCTCGCGGCCTCCACCGGGGTGCTCTGGGCGTGCGGGGTCAGCGGAACCCCCACCGCGCCGTGGGTGCCGCACGGGGACGCCCTCGGCGCGGTCATGCTGGCCGGCACCGTCTACTTCCTGGTCAACGACACGCTGGTCGCCGGGGCCGTCGCCCTGCACGAACGGGTCTCGCTCGGCCGGGTGCTGGGCGCCGACCTCGGCTACCAGGTGCTCGTGCATCTCGCGCTCATCGGGCTCGCGCCGATCGTCGTCGTCGCCATGGACCGGTCCCCGGCGTTCATCCCGCTGATCGTGCTGCCGTTCACGGCCGTCTACCTGACGGCGTCGGCGTCGGTCCGGCGCGAACACCAGGCCCTGCACGACGCGCTGACCGGGCTGCCCAACCGGAAGTTCCTGATCCTCCGCTCGGAGGAGGCGCTGCGGTCGGCCCGGCTCAAGGACGCCCGCGGCGACGCCACCAGGGTCGGGCTGTTCCTCATCGACCTGGACCGCTTCAAAGAGGTCAACGACACCCTCGGCCACCCGACCGGCGACAGACTGCTGCAGATCATCGCCCACCGGCTCACCCACAGCGTCCGGCCCGGCGATCTGGTGTCGCGGCTGGGCGGCGACGAGTTCGCGGTGCTGCTGCCGACCGTCCGGGACGTCGCCGCCGCCCGCGAGGTCGCGGTGCGGCTGCGGGCCGCGCTCAGCGAACCGGTCCGGCTCGACGGGATGACCTTCGACCTGGAGGGCAGTGTCGGGATCGCGCTCAGCCCCGACCACGCGCCCGACTTCGAACTGCTGCTCCAGCGCGCCGACGTCGCCATGTACGTCGCCAAGGAGGGCCGGACGGGCGTCGAGATCTACTCGCCGGCCGCCGACCGCAACTCCCCGGCCAGGCTCGGGCTGCTCGGCGATCTGCGCCGCGGCATCGACCGCCGTGAACTGGAGCTCTACTACCAGCCCAAGATCGAGCTGGCGACGGGCGCGCTGGTCGGGATGGAGGGGCTGCTGCGCTGGCGGCACCCCGAACGCGGGCTGATCGGCCCCGAGGAATTCCTGCCGCTGGCCGAGCAGACCTACCTGATGAAGGCGATCACCCACTATGTGGTGCGTGAGGCGCTCGCCCAGGCGCACTCCTGGTGGCGCGACGGGCTGAACGTGCAGGTCAGCGTGAACGTCTCCGGCCGCGACCTGCTCGACGGCCAGCTCGCCGAGACGATCACCGCGGAGCTGCTGGAGCGCCGGATGCCCGCCTCCTGCTTCGGGCTGGAGATCACCGAGCGGATCCTGATGAACGAGTCCGCGTACGCCTCCGAGACCGTCAAATCCCTCGCCTCCCTCGGGATCCCGCTCAGCCTCGACGACTTCGGCACCGGCTACTCCTCACTGATCCGGCTGAAGCGGCTGCCCGTCGAAGAGGTCAAGATCGACGCGTCGTTCGTGCGCAGGCTCACCGAGTCGGGTGACGACCTGGTCATCGTCCGGTCGATCATCGATCTGGTCCGCACGCTGGGGCTGCGCTCCGTCGCGGAGGGCGTCGAGGACTCCCGGACGGCGCTGCTGCTCGGCGACATGGGGTGCGACATCGCGCAGGGCTGGCACTTCGGCCGCCCGATGGACGCGGCCACCGCCACCGCCTGGGTCCGCGGCCACCTGCGCCGCGCCCCCGAACCCGCAGCCTGAGCCCCGTAACGCGGAGGTAATTGAGCCGAGGCGCGGAGCGCCTGCCCATAGGATGGGTCGCGAACCCAACCGATCTTCCGAAGGTCTTCCTATGTCCATCACCCGTGACGAGGTCGCGCACCTCGCTCGGCTGTCCCGGCTGGCGCTGGGCGAGGATGAGCTCGATCACTTCGCCGTCCAGCTCGACGCGATCGTGTCCGCGGTGGCGCGGGTGCAGGAGGTCGCGGCGGACGACATCCCGCCCACCACCCACGCACTCCCGATCACCAATGTCTTCCGGCCGGACGTCGTGCAGCCGTCGCTGACCAACGCCGAAGCCCTCTCGGGGGCGCCGGCGGCCGAAGACGAGCGCTTCCGGGTGCCGCGAATCCTCGAGGAGGACTGATGGGCGGAGGACAGATGATCTTCAAGACCGCCGCCGAGCTGGCGAAGCTGATCGCGGACGGGGAAGCCTCCGCGGTCGAGGTCGCCCAGGCGCACCTGGACCGGATCGAAGCCGTCGAAGGCAAGGTCAACGCGTTCCTGCACGTCGGCAGGGAGGCCGCGCTGGCGCAGGCCGCCGCCGTCGACGCCAAGATCGCCGCGGGTGAGGAGCTGGGGCCGCTCGCCGGCGTCCCGATCGCCCACAAGGACGTGTTCACCACCAAGGACATGCCCACTACCTGCGCGTCCAAGATCCTCGAGGGCTGGCGGCCGCCGTACGACGCGACCGTCACCACCCGGCTCCGCGACGCCGGCCTGGTGATCCTCGGCAAGACCAACATGGACGAGTTCGCGATGGGCTCCTCCACGGAGAACAGCGCCTACGGCGTTACCCACAACCCGTGGGACCTGTCCCGGATCCCCGGCGGCTCGTCGGGCGGCTCGTCGGCGGCGGTCGCCGCGTTCGAGGCGCCGCTGGCCACCGGCACCGACACCGGCGGCTCGATCCGGCAGCCCGCCGCCGTCACCGGTCTCGTCGGGATGAAGCCGACCTACGGCGGTTCCTCCCGGTACGGCCTTGTCGCGTTCGCCTCCTCCCTCGACACTCCCGGGCCGTTCGCCCGGAACGTCATGGACGCGGCCCTGCTGCACGAGGCGTTCTCCGGCCACGACCCGCGCGACTCGACCTCGATCGACGCGCCCGTGCCGAGCGTCGTCGAGGCCGCCCGCCAGGCCGACGTGTCGGGGATGCGGATCGGCGTCGTCAAGGAGTTCACCTCCGGCGACGGCTACCAGGCCGGTGTGCTGGCCCGGTTCAACGAGACCGTCGAGCTGCTGGAGTCGCTGGGCGCGAAGGTCGTCGAGCTGTCCTGCCCGGCGTTCACCTACGCGCTCCCGTCGTACTACCTGATCGCGCCGTCCGAGGCGTCCTCGAACCTCGCCAGGTTCGACGCGATGCGCTACGGGCTGCGGGTCGGCGACGATGGCACCCGCTCGGCCGAAGAGGTCATGGCGCTCACCCGCGCCGCCGGGTTCGGCCCCGAGGTCAAGCGCCGGATCATCCTCGGCACCTACGCCCTGTCCTCGGGCTACTACGACGCCTACTACGGCAAGGCCCAGCAGGTCCGCACCCTGATCACCCGCGACTTCGACGCGGCGTTCGAGCAGGTCGACGTGCTGATCTCGCCGACCACGCCCACCACCGCCTTCCCGATCGGCTCCCGCGCCGACGACCCGATGGCGATGTACCTGGCCGACCTGTGCACCATCCCGTCGAACATGGCGGGCAACGCCGCGATCTCCGTCCCGGCCGGCCTCGCCGACGAGGACGGCCTTCCGGTCGGCCTCCAGATCATGGCCCCCACCCTCGCCGACGACCGCTGCTACCGCGTGGGCGCCGCCGTCGAGAAGGCCCTCGAGGACCGCTGGGGCGGCCCGCTGCTCGGAAAGGCTCCCGCGCTGTGACGACCCTCGTACCTTTCTCCGAAGCCCTCGCCAAGTACGACCCGGTGCTGGGGATCGAGACGCACATCGAGCTCGGTACCGCGTCGAAGATGTTCTGCGGCTGCCCGACCGAGTTCGGCGGCGCGCCGAACACGCACGTGTGCCCGGTCTGCCTGGGGCTGCCCGGGGCGCTGCCGGTGGTCAACGCCAACGCGATCGAGTACGCCATCCGGATCGGGCTGGCGCTGAACTGCTCGATCGCCGAATGGTGCAGGTTCGCCCGGAAGAACTACTTCTACCCGGACATGCCGAAGGACTTCCAGATCTCGCAGTACGACGAGCCGATCTGCTTCGACGGCCACCTCGACATCGAGGTCGAAGGGCAGACCTACCGGATCGGGATCGAGCGGGCGCACCTGGAGGAGGACACCGGCAAGTCCACGCACGTCGGCGGTGCGACCGGCCGGATCCACGGGGCCGACCACTCGCTCGTCGACTACAACCGGGCCGGCATCCCGCTGATCGAGATCGTCACCAAGCCGATCGAGGCGACCGGCGAGATGGCGCCGCTCGTCGCGAAGGCTTACGCCACCGAACTCCGCGAGCTGGTCAGGGCGCTCGGCGCGTCCGACGTGCGGATGGAGGAAGGCTCCATGCGGTGCGACGTCAACGTGTCGCTCATGCTCAAGGGCGCCGACCAGTGGGGCACCCGCACCGAGACCAAGAACGTCAACTCGCTGCGCTCGGTCGAGCGGTCGGTCCGCTACGAGATCGAACGCCAGGCCGGGGTGCTCGACGCGGGCGGGAAGATCGTCCAGGAGACCCGCCACTTCCAGGAGGGCCCCGGCACCACGCTGTCCGGGCGTTCCAAGGAGGAGGCGCAGGACTACCGGTACTTCCCCGAGCCCGATCTGGTGCCCGTCGCCCCGTCCCGCGCTTGGGTGGAGGAGATCCGGGCGACCCTGCCGGAGCTGCCCGCCGCACGGCGCGTCCGGGTGATGCAGGCGTGGTCGCTGTCGGACGAGGAGTTCCGTGACGTCGTCAACGCCGGTGCCCTCGACCTGATCGAGGAGACCGTCGCCGCCGGGGCCGCGCCCGCCGCCGCCCGCAAGTGGTGGATGAACGAGCTGTCCCGCACGGCCACCGCGCAGGGCGTCGAACTGGCCGCGCTGCCGATCACGTCGGAGCAGGTCGCCAGGATCCAGGCGCTCGTCGACGCGGGCGACCTCAACGACAAGCTCGCCCGGAAGGTGTTCGAGGGCGTCCTGGCCGGGGAGGGGACCCCGGACGAGGTCGTCGCCGCCCGCGGGCTCAAGGTCGTCTCCGACGACGGCGCGCTGATCGCGATCATCGACCAGGTGCTGGCCGACAACGCGGACGCCGCCGCCAAGGTCCGTGACGGCAAGGTCGCCGCCGCGGGCGCGCTCGTCGGCGCCGTCATGAAGGCCAGCCGCGGCCAGGCCGATGCCGGACGCGCCCGCCAGATCATCCTGGAGCGGCTCGGCCAGGCCTGACCGCCGGGGCCGACCCGATCGGCCTGACCTGCCTCTCCACCGGGGATGCGTGCTTCAAAGCCGCATCCCCTTTTCTTTTGCCTTCTCCTCCGTGCATCACAACTGTGCAATCCTCGGCACGTACTGCACCGTAGGGATTACGTCGGGTGAGAGTTTGTCGCCGGATGGGCGCTGACCCTCAATCACCCCGTGACCTACGGAAAGTAACGTGCGGAGCGGGAACATTGTCCGCTTACTTAGGAGCAGAGTTGATGGACGGCGAGCCGGGCTCGCGCCGGCTACCGGCGCAAACGCTCCCTCTTGCCGTCGTTCTCGTGGCAGGTGGCCTGTACACGATCGGTGCGCTGCTCGGCTGGACCAGTGAGTGGGCCGCCGCGGGAGCCGCCGCGGCGGCCGCGGGCAGCTTGTTCTATGCCGGTTACCGAGGGTCACGACCGTCCGGGTTGGGGCCCGAGTCGTGGCGCTGGTTCGGGGTCGCCGCGGCCTGTTTCAGCGCGGCCGCCGTGACCAACGCCGTCACCGAGATCGTGCTCAACAGCTCCATCGCCGCCCTCTCGCTGGGCGACCTGTTCTACGCGGCGGCGATCGTCGCGATGTCCGCCGGGTTCGTGATCCCGACCAGGCTGCCGCGGCGCGGCAAACTCTGGCTGAGATACGCCGCCGACACCTATGTGTGCGGGGCGGCGCTGTTCGTCCTCGGCTGGGACGCGATCTTCGGCCGGCTGTTCGAGCAGTCCGACGAGACCCCGTTCCAGTTCCTCACCGAACTCCTGCATCCGCTGCTCGACCTCGGTCTGGCCTGCGCGCTGCTGCCGTTCCTGATCGGCGCGGCCCGCCGCCAGCGGCCCACCGCGGCCGTCGCCTATCTGGCCCTGCTGATGCTGACCGCGGGCGACGTGATCGCCACGGCGGCGCGGCTCGACAACACCGAGGGCACCGCGGGCGACGTCCTGCGGTTCGCCGGTCTGCTGCTGCTGGGCGCG